>CAZTHU010000133.1:0-6070 GCA_964613575.1 uncultured Eubacteriales bacterium
AATGATGCACCCGAACAAATCGGTAGTCTTAGAGAGCAGGACTATGATACCAATCATAACTTTTTTAACTTCTTCACAAAATCAACACAACAAAATGTCACCGGAACAAATTCAATAGTACGCCAAAGCCAACTTTCAAATATTCTATCTTCAATTTTCTCCTTATTTTTAGCTTTATTTGCATTATTACTCTCTACCGTTATCCCAACTTTAATCTCAGCAGGAAAAGCTTCAATTAGATTTTCAATTAGAATAACATCAACTATAATTACTAGAATTACACAACAATCAAAATCTCAGAAAAGCTCATCTCTCACCAGTAGAATTTTTATGAGAATAAAACTTATTATAAGATCAAAACTAATTACAAAAAAACCTGTTGACACCCCTGTTTCTGATGAACCAATAATTGAAGATGATCCAGCTATCGAACCAGAACAACCAATAGTCGAAGACGATCCAGCTATCAAACCAGAACAACCAATAGTTGAAGACGATGATCCTCTAGAGAAAAAAACAATAACATATAAAAATAAGATTTCTTATACGAAATATAACTTTTCTTCTGTACTTATTAATATGTTTTCAAGGTTTAACATGCAATTGGCCTACAACGCGCCGGTTCCTGTTGTAGAGGATGACGAGCCTGATACTCCTTCTCAGCCTGTTGTTGAAGACGATGATGAGCCTGCTACTCCTTCTCAACCTGTTTTAGAGGATGATGAGCCTGATACTCCTTCTCAGCCTGTTGTAGAGGATGACGAGCCTGATACTCCTTCTCAGCCTGTTGTTGAAGACGATGATGAGCCTGCTACTCCTTCTCAACCTGTTGTTGAGGATGATGAGCCTGATACTCCTTCTCAGCCCGTTGTTGAAGATGATGAGGAGCCTACTACTCCTTCTCAGCCTGTTGTTGAAGATGATGAGGAGCCTACTACTCCTTCTCAACCTGTTGTTGAAGATGATAAGGAGCCTATTTCTCCTTCTCAGCCTGTAGTTGAGGATGATGAGCCTATTTCTCCTTCCCAGCCCGTTGTTGAAGATGATGAGGAGCCTGCTACTCCTTCCCAGCCCGTTGTTGAAGATGATGAGGAGCCTACTACTCCTTCCCAGCCCGTTGTTGAAGATGATGAGGAGCCTGATACTCCTTCTCAACCTGTTGTTGAAGATGATGAGGCGCCTGATACTCCTTCCCAGCCTGATGTTGAAGATGATGAGGAGCCTGATACTCCTTCTCAACCTGTTGTTGAAGATGATGAGGCGCCTGATACTCCTTCTCAACCTGTTGTTGAAGATGATGAGGAGCCTTATACTCCTTCCCAGCCTGATGTTGAAGATGATGAGCCTCAACAACAAGAACAATCTAACCCAACTATAAACTTATCTGTTGAACAAAATGCAAACATTCAAATTAGTAGCACAGAGGTTACAAGCGTTCAATATCATGAAGAATATGAAACTAATGAAGAATATTACCATTACAATTATGACGCTGACCACTTTAAACAACCACTTCAAGATTTTACAGATACTCAAAAAACACCAAGTGATACACATGCACAATCACCAGACACAACAAACAACGAAACTCAAGATCAGAATGGGCAAAACGAAAACCTAGATGAAACACAATCTACAGAAAACACTTCACATCATGCTGATGACGCTAAACATAGTAATCTAAAGAACCTTACTAGCCGTAGATTTTTAGCTGATTCAACAAGTGAATTAACAGCAAAAACTTCAACACAAAGTGCACATATGCCCGCACCAAACTCCAATCCTGTAGCACCTACAGCACATGAGTTTAGTGAAACAAAACTAACATCAACTACTAGCTTTTCACTGCGTGCATTTTTTAGAATTGTTAGCTCTTGGACAACTAATATTTCAGGATGGGTAATGAGACACTTACTTGCTATAATAGTATTATTCTTAACTTTTGTTTCAACACTATTTTCAATAGTATTCAATAGAAGAAGACAAAACTCATAAGAACAAACCAAAAGAAAAAGCCCAAGATTTTTAAACAAAACTTGGGTCTTTTTCTTTTAAAATACAAACAAAAATTTTAGCCTTCAAGTTGAATTCTTTTTCAAGATATCCTAAATTAGTTCCTCACACAATATTGGCTTTCAAAAAATACAAAAACTCCACTACACCCTCTCTACTCATCAACAACCTATGTGTTGATTCAACTTCACACAAACTACTTATACTTACATCGTGATCCACTATAATTTTAAAACTTTCTAATCCTTTTTGCATAAATATTGGTTTGATAACCTTTACTAATGAAGCTACCACATCATCAACTTCTACATTCTCATCAACTAAATAAAGCCTAAAACCATTCATAAATCCATCTATATCAATATCTTTAGAAAACGTCTCACCCACTGCATAAGCAATAATATCTTCACCACTTTTGACTTCAAACAAATCTCTATTTATCTCAAAATTTGCTATCCTATAATTTTCTTTAAGTTTCCCTAACCAAAATTGCCCGTTATTATATGAGTACGCTGACCTCTCTAACCTATTACTACAAGTATTAATCCACTTTAAGAAACTAGAAACATCATCCGTTGTATTTGTTACCAAGTCTGTTTCCTTTAAACATTGTTCTACACTACAAGTATATATGTTAAACCCTTTAAAACTAACCTTTGTTTCATCATCAATAATCTCTTGCATAATTCGAAACATTTCCATATCCCACTCCACATCATCATTTACATACATAAGCAACGTCTCGAAATAAGGATGTCCTAAAAGACCATCTGCAATACCCGCATACATATCTGTTCTTTGTACATTTTCAATTTCTTCATCAGGAACTGTTAATATTTTTTGTACATAAAAACTCTTATCAAAATTTCTAACCGCAGATGCTACCGCTACTATATTTTCATTCTTTTGCTGAACCAAATTCATAGCAATCATCGGTTTATCTTTTAATCTCTCTACCTTCAATATTTCTGTCATCATACCTTTATTATAAGTTGAATTTTTAGGTGCTATATATTTTGATTCATTATAAAGATTAGAAATATCCTCAATAGAATAATCTCTCATTTGCTTTATATCAGGATACCCCTTCTCAAAAACAAACGAAAAAATTTTTTGGTAAAACATCCACTCTATACTCAAGAATTCTATCCCAAATCGAAAACATCCATCACCTATTGATTTAACATATTTTACAATACCATCAACATATACTGGCAAATCATTCCCTAAAGTAATCATTATATTCCTTATAGCTTGACCCTCACCAAACAATTCTCTATCAGCTTCAAACGATACACCACTAGTACTAATATCAATAGCAGGATATCTATCACTTACCCCATAAATCACAACAAAGACATTATCTTTTTTCTTAACTTTATACCTCGTCTTTGTCCTATTATATGAGGTTCTTATACTAGATGGTTTCTTTATAAAATACTTTTCATCAGCTATGTCTTCTACACTAGTAAAAAAATTTATAAAGGTCTCTTTGTAAAAAAATGTAAGCTCTGTCTTTTGCCCACTTTCTAGCTCAATACTCTGATCTCTAGAAACAATGTAAGGTGACTTTTCATCATCCAAGAATTTTAGCATCGCATACATTTTATCTTCTTCATTATGAACAGATACTGGTATCTCTTCTTGCCGAGCTAAATTAGTGAACAAATCACCAATTGTTTTTCGACTTTCAATAACCCTTAATTTAGACATAGCATAACCCCCTCATTTTCTAAGACAACGCCTTTAAAATTTAAAAGTACCACTTATTTTTTGTTGATTTAAGAACTCATCCACATAAGTTTTATGAATCTATTTCCTAAAATCATAAAAAACTTACTATCCTGTGGTAGAAAAGCCATACTTTATATATTCTCTAAAAAGCTTTAAAGTCCTTCTTATTTTTCAAAATACATTACCACAAGTCCAACCCTGCGTCTAATATCCTCTCTAATAGTATTTCTGTGTCCTCTTGCTTTTGCGCCTCTCCTAATTGATCATAAACCTCTATAAGCCTAGCATAAACATCAGTGTCTTTAATCTCACATATATGAAAATTAGAATCTATCTCTAATGCCATTTTATATGCTTCCTCTGCCTCGACATAATAACCTTGCTCTTGCAAATGCCTACCCTTATAATAATAAGCATCTTTAAAATATGGGTTTATAGCTATTAGCTCATCTATAACACGCTCCCTCTCATTGATATTTCCCATCGCATTAACAATATTATATTTCGTTAAATAAGCAGAATACCCAACTGTACTCAAACCCAAACTATCTGCGGTTTCGAATTCACTTAAGCTTTCATAACTATCACCCTCAGTATTTAACAATCTTAGCGCTTGGTTTATAGCGTTTTGAGCTCCATTATAATCTTGCATATTAAAAAATCTTTGTGCACGAACAACATAACTTTCAAATCTATTAGGATATTTTTCACTAAGTGTATTTGTTATATATATAGCATCCGAATCATCCTCCATAATTCTCGCTTCCATTAAAAGAACTGTATACTTCTCCCTACTTTCTTCTGGTAACTTTTCTAATTCCTTGATAGCTTTATCTGGTCTATCTGTCATATAAAATGCTTTAGCTCTAATAAGGTTAAGTCTGTAAAATTTTGGATTTAGATCTAAACCTCTTTGAGCACTTACTAAAGAACTCTCAAATCTTCTTCTTTCAAAATCGAGTAAAGCCTTCATATAATAAACATAGTAATCTTTCGGGTCTAATTCTAATGCCGTTATCATAAGCTCATAAGCTAATTCCCTCTCATTTAAAGCATTATACGTATACGCTAATCCCGCGTGTGCCCTAGCTGAGAAATTATTCCTTTTGTACATAGTTTCAAAGGTTTCATGCGCCGATTGAAAATTTTCTAAATAAATCATATATTTAGCCCTTACATAATAAGCATAAAGATCGTTTTCATCAATTATCCATGCATCCGAATTTGCTCTTTCTAATTTTTCAAATTCATCCATTTCAAAATATATATCTGCCTTCAAACTATAATATTTTGCTCGACTACTATTTAATTCTATTGCTTCTTTTATTTCATCTAATGCTTTTTGAAGTTCGTATTTTTCCAAATAAATAATACTTTTAACATAATGAATCTCTGAATCTATACCATCGTATGTTGAAAGCCTTTGATTTTGGGACTCAAACCCACTAGTATTACCTAGTTTTAAATAACAAAGCGCTAAATATGCATGAGCAAGTCCACCTTCTTCATTCGCCCTAGTTGCAACATCTAAATAATCTATCGCCTCTTCATATTTATTTTGATTATATAGCAATTTTCCTTTTATCAGATTTGCTGATAGTGAGTTTTCATCTATTCTTAAAGCTATTTCTATACTACCTTCAGCCTCATAGAGTCTAGACATGTGGACAAGTGCTCTTGCTTTATCAGTATGCAAATGAGAAATTCCAGGATTAGCAGATATAGCTCTATCATAAAAGTTCAAAGCCTCCTTATACATACCCTTTTCAATAAAAATATTAGCCTTTACCCTATTTACCTCAAAGTTATTAGGAGCTCTATCCATAGCTTCTTCAATTAGGATTTCTGCTTGTTCAATATCTCCTTGATTTAAAAGTAACATTGCATAATCATGCAATGTTGGAACATAAACATCATTTTTTTCATAAGCTATCTCAAAGTTCTTTTTTGACTTTTTATACTCTTCATTTAAAAAGGCTATTTTACCTTTTAAATAATGCACTTGATAGTTTACTATATCACTTTCAAAAGCTTTTTCTATATACTCCTTAGCTCCTTCTAAATCACCTCTCTCAAAAAGGTAAATACCTTTTTTGTAATATGGTAACGGATTATGACCAGAAAAAATATCCGCTACATTATAAAATGCATACTTGTCTACTCTAAATCCATCTTTCTCCATGCGTTCAGCTATATTAATTATATTATTAGCTATAATACTACTATTGTAACTATCAGTAGTGAACAATGTAAAAACAGAACTCAAAAACACTACCCCAATTAAAACTGCAATGACTTTGTTTTTCTTATTCGGCTTGAGTTC
>CAZTHU010000134.1:0-6053 GCA_964613575.1 uncultured Eubacteriales bacterium
TCGCTTTAATGAGTGTCTTGGATTTACAGAAGAGGAAGTCAAATGGGTGTTAAAAGAGTCTCTTGGAAAAAATATTGATATAGATAAGGAAATGCCTACATTAAAACAGTATTATAATGGATATCTATTTAGTGAGGATTCACAAAACAGGATATTTAACAGTGACATGATTTTGTATTATGCATCGGAGTTTAAAGTTACCAATAGATCTCCTAAGCAATTAATTGATACTAATATTGCAAGCGATTATAGAAAGCTATCCCAATTGTTTACCTTGAAAAATAAAGAACAAAACTTTGAAGTGCTAAAAGAGGTTATTCAAAATATTCCTCAAACAACCTTGATAACGCCAGAGTTTAGTTTAGCAAAAAGGTTTAATAAGGATGACTTTAATTCTTTGTTGTTTTATTTAGGTTTTTTGACTATTCAAAAAGCAAGACTTACATCTGTTGAACTGGGAGTTCCCAATTATGTTGTAAAAGAGCTTTATTTTGATTTTTTTGCAGAAGTACTAAGAGAGAAAGGAAAATATGAAATTGATGTTTCGGATATTAGAAACGCAATTGAAGATATAGCTCTAGATAGTGATACAAAAAAGTTTATGGAGATTGTGTCAAATACGCTAGGGAAATTATCAAATCGAGATTTTATGAATTTTGATGAAAAATATATAAAACTTATAATGGTTACATACTTTATGATGAGTAGAATATATTACGTGAAAAGTGAGGATGAAAGAAATAGGGGATATGTGGATATAGCACTTCTTCCAAGACCTGGTGTAAAGACTCCATATAATGCGATTTTCGAAGTGAAATATATTAAGAAAAGTGAATATTCTGAAAAAGTCCTTGAAGAAAAGAAAGAAGAAGCGAAAAAAGAACTGTTAAAATACAAAGCAGATGAAGGTTTTTCTGAGATGGAAAATCTTTTAAAAATCATTGTGGTTTTTTGTAATGATAAGTTGGTTTATGAAGAGATTATTTAAAATTTCAGGAACTGAAATAGAGACAATAGAAAAGCAAAAGGCTTTTGTAGGCAAATTAAAAGTTTTTGAGAAGATTTAATAAAATTGCTATTGTATTAGTTGAGGAGAGAAAAAGCGGATTTCTACTAACTCATCTATTACTAACTCCGAAATTAGTAATAGATGAGTTAGTAATTGTTGAAAGGGGGTTTCTTGATGTTTGTAGGTAGAGAAAAAGAGTTGCGTAAATTGGAAAACCTGTATAAAAAAGATGCATTTGAATTTGCTGTTATATATGGAAGACGAAGAGTTGGGAAGACTACATTGATTAACGAGTTTTGTAAGAAGAAAAAATGCATATATTTTGTAGGAATAGAATCTACCTCTGGTGAAAATCTACAGCTTCTTTCTGAACAAATTTTATCCGTTTTGAATCCTGATGCTCCTAAAAATCCATTTAAAAATTATAGCGATGCTATTGAATATATATTTGATACATCAAAACAGTTTAAAAAAAGCTTGACAGTTTTAGATTTATGTGGTTAAATATTGTTGTGTTAAGCTCCTTAGTAGAGCTCAAAACAATAGCTCTAAAAGGAGGTGTGTTTAAAATGGTTGGAACAGTTAAATGGTTTAATGCTGAAAAAGGCTTTGGTTTTATCGAAAGAGAAGGCGGCGAAGACGTATTTGTTCATTTCTCAGCTATCGCTACTGATGGTTACAGAACTTTGAACGAAGGTCAACAAGTGGAATTTGAAACTGAGCAAGGTCAACGTGGATTACAAGCAAAAAATGTGCAACCTTGTTAATCATTTAAAAATAAAGGCATTGGCTGAACAGTTAGTGCCTTTTTTTGATCGTTTCTATTAAACTTTAGCTTTAATGTTGAAACTGATACGGAGGTGATTTATGCGAGTTTTATTAGTGGGTTTTATGGTTGCTACATTTGTAGCTTTGTATGTATATATCACGAAAAGGTCGCTTACACTTTTCAAAGCAAATTTCCCTCAGGTAAACACTAAAATAGGTACTAACGTATTTTCTTTTTGTATGACTTTAATGGGGCTTAGTTATTTTTTTTATAAAGCTTTGCTAGAAGGAAGTGAATCAGTATTTGTTAAGATCTTTTCGCACGTAAGTACCTTATGGCTTGTAGTTTTATTGTATAGTTTCTTGCTTTTTCTTGTAATAGATATTTTTAAGATTATAACAATGTTTTTGTTTCCCAAAATCAATAAATGGCTAATGGAAAACAAAGTTTTTTTTGACGCTATTTTAGGGAGAATCTTGTTAGGTTTGTTAGTTCTTATTATAGTCTTGGGTAGCTTTTATGCAAGAAATGTTAAAATTACAGAGTATACAATAACTACAAATAAAGAGGGGTTAGAAAATGATAGTTTAAGAATTGCTATGGTATCAGATATTCATCTTGGACATATGATTGGTAAGGAGTGGACACAACGAATGGTTCATCAGATTAATGAAATAGAGCCTGATGTTGTATTGTTATTAGGAGACATCATAGATGATGAGTTGGAAGTTGTAAGAGAAAACAACATGCTAGCTGATATTAAACGTATAGATGCTAGATATGGTGTTCACGCTGTTGCTGGTAATCATGAGTTTTATGGTGGAGCGCTTAAAGAAAATCCTAAAGAGTTTTTTTTAGATGTAGTGAAGTTTTATGAAGATAACGGTATTAATATGTTACTTGATGAAGGCCTTTTAGTTGAAGATAGCTTTTGTTTAATTGGAAGGTTGGATGTTCAATCGGAAAATTTTTTGGATTCCCCTAGAAAAAACCTTTCTGAACTAACAGATGATATAGATTTTTCAAAATTTGTTATTTTAATGGATCATCAACCGCTCGAAATTGAAAAAATCGCTAGAAAAGGTGTTGACCTTCAATTAGCTGGACATACCCATGGTGGACAAATGTGGCCGATAAACTATATTACCAGGTTTATATATGGTCAATATAGGGGGATGTCGAAATTAGAAAATACAAATCTTATAATATCAACAGGTTATGGCTTATGGGGACCAATCGTGAGGGTTGGAAGTAGATCAGAGATAATACAAATAGATATAAAGGGGAGTGGGTTGGATGGAAATGTCTAATTATTATGAAACTATTTTTAAGCGGAAATCGATAAGAAAATTTGAGTTAAAACCATTAGATAAGGATAAATTACTTGAAATTGATAACTTTGCAAAGAGTGTGTCTTCGCTATTTTCGGATATAAAAACAGAAATTCGGATAGTTTCTAGAGATAAAGTGAAACTTTTAATGCCAATTAAAGCGCCCCACTATTTGTTATTTTATTCTGAAGAAAAAGATGGATATCTAACGAATGCGGGATATAAACTTCAACAGATGGATCTTTTCTTTTCCTTAAATAACATAGGAAGCTGTTATCTAGGTATTGGTCAACCAAGTAAAATTGAAAAGAGTATGTCTAAATTAAAGTTTGTAATGATGATGGCAATAGGTACTCCTGTAGGGTCTTTGCATAGAGTTAATGTTTCTGATTTTAAAAGAAAACCTATAAGTAAAATTGTTAATAAAGATGAAGATAAAGATGAAGGAATAAATAAGATAATTGAGGCGGCAAGGGTCGCACCATCGGCAATGAACAGTCAACCCTGGTTTTTTGTCATTAAAAAGGCAGGTATTCATGTTTATTGTGTAAAACAAAATTTCATTAAAGGAGTATTGTATAATAAGATGAATAAAGTGGATATGGGCATTGTGCTGTGTCATTTGGCTATTGCTTTAGAGAACCAAAATAAAAAATTTTCATTTATATATGATAAGAAAGCCATTGACATTGAGCCTAAGGGCTATTGTTATACAATAAGTATAAGTCTTCAATAACTTTATTAAGACTACAAATTGTTATTTCTTTATTTCTTGGCTGCTCTAGCAACTTCATTTGCAACAATCTCAGATACGCGTTTATCGAAAGGGGATGGTATTATATAGTCTTCAGTTAATTCATCCTCAGACACTAAGCTTGCTATAGCGTTTGCAGCAGCAATTTTCATATTATCATTAATCTCTTTTGCCCTTACATTTAAAGCACCTCTAAATATCCCGGGAAACGCAAGAACGTTATTTATTTGATTAGGGAAATCAGATCTTCCTGTACCTATGATTCTTGCACCTGCTTCTATAGCTTCTTCTGGCATTATTTCAGGGATTGGATTAGCCATAGCGAAAACAATTGGATTATCTGCCATAGTTTTTATCATTTCTTTAGTAAGAGTATTTGGAGCTGAAACACCGATAAAAACATCCGTGTTTTTTATGACGTCTTTTAATTCACCTTTTATTTTTTGTTCGTTAGTAGTCTTTGCAATTTCTTCTTTTGCCAGATCAAGATCATCTCTGCCACTATAAATTGCACCTTTTTTGTCGCAGATAATTACGTATTTTAATCCCATGCTTTTTAGTAATTTTGTTATTGCAATTCCTGCAGAACCAGAACCATTTACAACAACGCTGATTTCTGAAATGTCTTTTTTTACTAGTTTTAATGAATTTATCATTGCAGCAAGAGTTACAACTGCTGTTCCGTGTTGGTCATCATGGAAAACGGGTATATCAAGTTCTTGCTTAAGTCTTTTCTCTATCTCAAAACATCTTGGGGCAGAGATATCTTCAAGGTTTATTCCAGCAAAATTTCCAGAAATATTTTTTATTGTTTGTACAATTTCATCTATATTTTTAGTTTTTAAACATATGGGGAATGCATCAACATCAGCAAATTCTTTAAATAAAACACATTTTCCTTCCATAACAGGCATAGATGCCTCAGGACCTATATCACCTAAACCCAAAACTGCTGTACCATCTGTTATGACTGCTACCATATTACCTCTTCTAGTATATTCATATGACAGCTCTTTATTTTTTTGGATTTCTAAGCAAGGCTCAGCAACGCCAGGAGTATATGCGATAGATAGTTCTTCTTTGGTGTTTACCTTTACTCTACTAACAACTTCAATCTTTCCTTTCCAATTAGTGTGTTGTTTAATTGCTTCTTCTCTAATAGACATAAAAATACCACCTTTATTTTATTCTCTCTTGTTATTTATATAACATGAGGGATATATTTTCAATAAGAATCAAGTATATTTTGCTAAAGATCTATTTTAAATAGCTTTTAAGTCATCGGGGGATGTGATAAATGGCTAAAGAACACTATATTAATCAGATTTTAATTTTTTAACAGATTTAATTGAAAAGAAATGTGTGTAACAAACTAATTTCTTTGGTGTTTGAGATTTATAGTGTAGAAAATTTTTTCTAAAAAAAGGGATTTCTTGTCTAAAAAGAGAAGTATATATAGTGGCAATTTGTGAAGATTTTCGAATTGTGATTGTGGGTAAGAATGTTCAGCGAATTTTGTTTGCACTAATATTACTTATTTTTGATTTAATATTTGGAGGTTTTTTATGAAGTACAAAGACTTGTTTGAAAAGACTTGTGAAGGAATTGATTTTAGGGATGATAGCATTGTTTTTAAGTTTGAAAAAGACATTAAATTTCACGATAGCCCTATGCGAAGTATGCAAGCAAATCCAAGTCCAAATATATTAGAGATGAATGTGAGTAGTAGAAATAATTATTCAAATTTAACCTATAAAACATCAACTAAAACAAAATTATCAAATTGTTTAAAGCAAGATGTATCAAGAATCGATTTTTTGAAAATATTGTTGCAAATTACACGGGTTTTAAATCAAGCAGATAACTATTATGCTAATAAAAGTAGTTTTATAATTGATGAGGAATATATTTATGTTGATACTAGAAATTTTACGGTTTCTATTATGTATTTCCCGTTAGATACAGGGGTGAATATTGATGATATATACAAAAATTTTATATTACGGGCTGTAAGTTATGCACATCAATTAGAACAAGAAGATGTATCTGAGCTTAATTATTTGTTCTCTAAAACCTCATATCGAATTGAGGATGCATATAAGACAATATATTTTTTGATAAATGGAAAAGAAAAAGAATTGGAAGAAGCAAATCAGAGTCAGAATATGAAATATCAAAACAATAATGATT
>CAZTHU010000135.1:0-1941 GCA_964613575.1 uncultured Eubacteriales bacterium
AGAGAATTCCTTCTCCAAGCCACTACCTTTTAAGGTAGCTGGTTAGTTGACATTTCTCAAAATCTATATATATAATTCTAACGCCAGAACTTTTGCCTGAATTTAAATTCCAACGCATTTTTCTTAC
Organism: uncultured Eubacteriales bacterium; assembly: GCA_964613575.1. Classification (GTDB taxonomy): domain Bacteria; phylum Bacillota; class Clostridia; order CAZTHU01; family CAZTHU01; genus CAZTHU01. The sequence goes on from CAZTHU010000135.1 coordinate 128, forward strand.
TCCACCAATATTTTTAATTATATCTCCGATTGAAGGATTTTCTAGTAATTCATTTTGTAGATTTCTTAGATTTTCATCATCTAAATTTAAAACCTTCCAGCATTTATCAAAAAAGTTAGTGTTTACAAAAGTTCTAATATTCATTAGTATTCTCCAATTTCAAATATTCGATAGCTTAATCTCTATAACATAATTATACCCAAATAAATCAGGTAAGTCAATTGTTTTTATCCACTTAGTTCTTAATTTCTTAAATTTAAAAATAAATACTAAAATCGAGAGATTCTTTAATCTTGCATAATAATAATAATATATGTGACCCAAGCCTCACAACTACATTCATTAGCCTATTAAAGCAAAAAAACCGCATCATTTATGATACGGTTCACCTCGTATAATCTTAAATGATCTGTAAACTTGCTCAACTAGTATTAGTCTTGCTAGCTGATGTGGGAATGTTAAATCGGACATGGAAAGTTTTAAGCCAGATAAGTCTAATATATCTTTTGATAAGCCAATGGAGCCGCCAATAATAAACGTAATATCCGATCTACCGCTTAAAGCAAGGCTATTTATCTTTTCGGCTAACTCCATTGAAGTAAACCTCTTTCCCTTAATATCCAAAGAAACAACAAAAGTCCCCTGCCTTAAACACTTTTTAATCCTATCTGATTCTATTTTTTTTATCTTTTCTTCTAAGGGAAGACTTAACTTATCAGGAGTACTTTCATCTTGTAACTCTATAACATCAAAACTACAATAACTAGAGAGTCTTTTTTTATACTCTAAAATCGCATCCTTTAAATATTTTTCTTTCAGCTTACCTATCGCAATTATGGTAATCTTCATAAATCACATTCCTTTAAATACAAATAAACTGACCTGCCCTATCTCTAGTAACAACGTCAAGGCAAACATCTTTCCCCACCTTAACTCCATTTCGCTCTAAAACATTACTTACCGTTTGAAATGCAAGTTCAGGGAAATTATTATCCTTACTCAAATGCCCTAATGAAAATTTAAACATTCCATCCTTTACAAGCCTGAGTATTAACTTTCCCGCTAACTCATTTGACAAATGTCCCTTATCACTTAATATTCTTTGTTTTAAATACCATGGATAATGACCAATTCTAACCATCTCAACATCATGATTTGACTCTAAAAGAACAAAATCACTTCCCGTTATATTTTCATAAATGTATTTATTTACATGCCCTAAATCTGTTGCAATCGTTAATTTTTTGTCCCTCGAAAAAAAATTAAACCCTACAGGCTCGCTAGCGTCATGTGGTATATCAAATGTATTTACACACATCTCATTTATAGAAAACTTTTCAGATGTAACAAAAATACGTCTATTTTTAGGCTCAATTTTACCTAGTTTGTCTTCTGATGCAAGCCAGGTTTTTTCATTCGCAAAAATAGGGATATCAAACATCCTAGATAATATCCCTGCACCTTTTATATGATCATTATGTTCATGTGTAACGCAAACAGCAGAAATCTTCTCTGGTTCCTCACCAATACCCTTTACTGCCTCTATTATTTTTTTCCCACTCATTCCCGCATCTACTAAAACACGGGTATCGCCGTCTGTAACAAACAGAGAATTTCCGCTACTACCACTAAACAAACTGCAAAATTTTAGCATGTTAATCCTTTCCTTTGTACTTGACCCTAGGCTTTTGTAGATATTGTGTAGTAGAGGAGAATAAATTCTCCTCTACGGCAAAACTTTATTTCAGAGAATGAATTCTCCTCTACGGTAATACATTATTTCGGAGAATGAATTCTCCTCTACGGAACCCTTG
>CAZTHU010000135.1:1951-5962 GCA_964613575.1 uncultured Eubacteriales bacterium
ATCGCAACCCGCTCAATATCTGCACCTAAAGCTTGTAGTTTCTTCTCGAAATCTTCATATCCTCTGTCTATATATTTAAGGTTATACACATCCGTCTTCCCTTCTGCCACAAGGCCTGCAAGCACAAGTGCTGCACCTGCTCGTAAATCTGTAGCCTTAACCGCTGTTCCACTTAATTTATCAGTTCCTTCTATAACAGAAATCCTACCCTCTACTTTAATATTTGCACCCATACGCTTTAATTCCTCGGCATATTGAAATCTAGAATCCCAAACACCCTCTGTAATCGTACTAGTTCCTTTAGCAAGACACAAAAGAACCGTTGCAGGTGGTTGCATATCGGTAGGAAACCCTGGATATGGCAAAGTCTTAATATTAGCCTTAGTAAGATTTCTATCAGAAATAACCCTTATCCAATCGTCACCCTCTTCAATCTTCACATTCATCTCAACTAATTTTGCCATCAAAGATTCCATATGCTTTGGAATAACATTTTTTACATAAACGTCACCACCAGCACAAGCAACTGCAATCATATATGTTCCTGCTTCTATTTGGTCGGGTATAATTCCATGAGCGCCGCCGCCAGTTAGCCTTTCTACGCCTGTAATCTTTATCACATCAGTACCTGCCCCTTTAATTTTAGCTCCCATTGCGTTTAAAAAGTTTGCCACATCAACAACGTGTGGCTCTTTAGCAGGATTTTCTATAACTGTTGCACCTTCTGCTCTACATGCCGCTAACATCAAATTAATTGTAGCTCCAACGCTTACAACATCTAAATAAATTCTTGTCCCCACTAACTTTTCAGCCGACACCTTTATAACACCATGTTCTATCTCCACCGTTGCCCCTAATGCCTCAAATCCTTTTATATGCTGATCTATAGGCCTTGCACCAAAATCACACCCACCTGGAAAGGAAACCTCTGCCTTATTAAATCTCCCTAATAAAGCTCCTAACAAGTAATACGAAGCCCTCAGTGTCTTTACCATGTCAAAAGTAGCTACACTTCCATTTATATTCGTTGCATCTATGCGCACGCTATTTGACTCCTCTACACAATCATCAACCTTTGCACCAAATTTTGATATAATCTCTAAAAGCATTCTTACATCCTTAATACCTGGAACATTTTCTATATTACAAACACCCTCTACCATTAGCACAGCAGGTATTATCGCAACAGTAGAATTCTTAGACCCACTTATATCTACTTCTCCGCATAGCTCTTTCGGGCCATTTATTGTAAATTTTTCTAGGCTCAATTTAATTTCCTCCACTCTATAATTTAATCCACTTTAACAAATAACAGTATATCAAAATGTGTTTTTTTATTCAATCTAATTCTTTAAATTATTTCTGTCTCCATCAAATCCGCTGAAAAGGCATTATAATATAGCTTTTCTCCACTTTGTAAAGCTACACGCCAAACCGGCACAAACATAACACCTACATCTTCTATCATCATACTCTTTTTTAAATACCCTATTTCTATGCTTTCTATAACTCTAACTTTTTCACTTTTAACAAAATTCTTTAAAAGCACATTATGCGCAGAGCTCGCACTTTTATTTTCTTCTAATCTTTTAACACCTTCATACTCACTCTTAAGCTTAGCTTCCCCAACAAAATCAACAGTATCTTCTTTCTTTAGCTCACCTATCAATTTAAAAGTACCTACACTTGGAATCTTTGAAGGGATATTAGCTTTAACCTCTACATTTCTTTGTCTAAGTGCAACTATAGTGTTCTGGATTGTTTGTTTATCTATTGTATCTTCTGAAATAGTAATAACAATTATTGTAGCCAAAATTAAATTTATAAATACAAACAGCAAAACCAAACTTTTTTTAGCCTTATTCCAATCCATAAAAATCCCTCCTCGTACCCATAGAAAGACTTAAAAAACTATTATCCCCTTCTTTAATTAGCCAATAAGGTGTAAAACTACCCTCAGCATCTAAATCGTGGACATAACCCACAAAGAGCTCTTTTATATTCATATCCTCTAATTCATTTATCTCAAACTCTCTAAAAAGATTTGATGAAAAAGATCTAAAGCTTGTGTCGAAATAATTCACTTTATTTTGTTCGCTTATTTTACGAACAACCATATTCGCATCTAAAACGTTATAGCCATCGGTTGTAATGCTCGCAAAATTTTCATAACCCTTGCCATCTGATGATTTGAACAAGACTAACAAATCGTCAACTGCATAATCAAAAACGAATGTATAAAGATTCTTATCATCTTCATAATAAGCATCCGACAAATAAAGATGATTTAAATTATTCCAGCTATTTTTCCCAATAATAAAATCTATTGCTTCTTCAAAAGCTTCCCCTACAATTACTTCTTGACTATTAATATTATCCCCCAAGTACTTATATTCTAAAAACCCATCACTACTAATTCTATAGATGTGATTTATATTTCCTAGCACAACATTTCCCGCCTCATCAATATCGGCGTGATAGCTATATCTATCCTCACCTAAGATATCATTTGCCGCTTTATTTACATACTTTAGTTCTTGCTTTTCTTTCCCCAACCATTCTGGCAAACTTACCTGCAGATTATTAATAGGTAAAAATCTCTCTCCTCTAACATACACATCTACATCTGGCAAAAAATAAAACGGAGCCATTTCACTTTGGGGAAATATTTCTTGTAATAAGCTAAACCCAAAAAATCTATTGTTATCAATGCCTTCTAAAAACGATTCATCAAAAAGAGTCTTAAATTCATCATTAACAGCCATACTATAACTATATATATTTTGACTATTTACTATATAAACATCAATATTTCTTTTTCTTGAATCTAACGAAAAAAGAATCTTTTCTAAACTTTCGATTTGAATCTGAGATTCTTCATCTAAATCTAAAAAATACTTTAACATATCCACATGAAATTCATTATGGAACTTAACTAAAACAGCTGGCTTTCTAAGATATCCTGCCCATTTTTCATCTGAATAGTCTTCAACTAAAGCAAGCTCACCATCATTAAAAAGCCCTACTAAATTATCTTTCAAAACTTCCCAATATCCTCCAAAATCTTCATATCTTAAAGTTAAAGAAACATCAGGCTCATCATAACCATTTAAAATATTAATCTTATACGGTCTAAAAAAATCACCACGATTTAATTCTTCTTGCTCATAACCCATAACCATTTTTAAAAAACTAATAGGAACCCCATGGTTGTGATAACTCCATAAGATTCCCACCTGCAAAAGACTTGTAAAAACCAAGCATATTAATATAATAAAACTATAACGTTCTAAAAAAGTTTTTTTCATAACACCCTGCCCGTTTCGATACTAAAAAATTTTACTTAGCATATCTGATATCCTCCTAAAACCACTACCAAATCCATCATTCTCATCTTTTTCAAGTAAGTTAACTGTATAATCATTTATCTGTAAGTTTTCCCCTAACTTTAGCTCAGTTGCATCAACATCATATGCCGCAACCCTAATCCTATTTGCACCGCTATTTTGAAGGACAATTTCTTCTGCAAAAACCCCAGGTTCTAGCATATCAAAGCTATTTTCTCCTTCAATATTTTTTTGTTCTTCATACTTCTCCAAATCAGAATTATACCTATACATTTCAAATCTTAGTTGCTTACTATAATTAACACCACATACCATATAAATAGACCTTAACGTTGTCTCACTAGTTCCTTGTGGTCTAGTTATAGTAGCCATAAATTGCTCTGTAGTAGGCGTATCAGGATTTACTATAATACTAGAACCTGTTAATGAATATGTAGAAAAAGTTAATCCTAAAGCCAAAACACAAGTAGCAACACCCATAATAAGTTTTTTCATAATAACTCTCCTCATCTTAAAACATTCTTGAATTCCTTATTTCTACAACTATTATACCCTACAAAGATTACAAACAAATTACACGCTATTTAACTTTTCTTTAACAATTCTTTTAGAATATATCTTGAATATTTTAGTATATCAAAAAGCGAATCTAAATCTTTTTTAC
>CAZTHU010000136.1:0-5946 GCA_964613575.1 uncultured Eubacteriales bacterium
TTGTAAATACTCGTTAATTTGTTAAGTTGATAGGGAAGTATTTTAAAAAATTAATAATTATTTGAAAAATAATTTAATATATTATAAAATGCTTTTAAACTTAATGATGGGGGTTTAAAATCATTGTTTATGAGGGTTTTACAATATTTTTTTAAATAGGGGGTAAATATAATGTTACAACACAAGAGTCAATTACGTACGGGTACAAAAAGAGATCAGGGGTATTCGTTAACAAGAAAGCTTTATGAATCAATTATTGATGGAGATGACTTAGCTCATATTAAAGGGTTAATTAAAAATGGGGCAAACATTGATGGGGGAAATACGGGGAAAAACCCGCTTTATGCTGCTTGTAAGACTGAAAACTTAGAGGTTGCGAAGCTTCTTTTAAAATTAAAAGCTAATCCAGATGGTAAAGATCCAAGTCAAAGACCGATACTAGAGGCGTGCTCTAAGAATAACACTAAGATGTTAGGGCTCTTATTAGATGCTGGAGCTAATCCGGGAAATTTTGAAAAAGAACCCTATAAGAGCACGTTTAACCCTAGAAAAGAGGATACACCACTTATTCAAGCAATTTTAAATAAAAATGTGGATATTGCAAAAAGATTGGTAAAATCAGGGGCAAGCTTTGATGATCAAGGATTGAATCCATTTAACCCACTTAATTATGCTATCGTTACGGGCAATAAGGAAATAGCAAATCTTCTTATAGATAGTGGTGCGAATATTAATTATAACTCAAAGACTAGGATAAATCCATTGGCGCTAGCTATAAAAAGTTTGCAAAGAGAGTTGACCAATAAACTACTTTCTTTAAACTGTGATGTTAATAATGGGGATGATTATACATTTAGTCCGATATTTGCAGCGGTTGGAAATCAAGATGTTGAATTAACTAGACGGTTAATTAAAATGGGCGCTGATGTTAATCGAAAAGATGAGAGACGAAAAAGTGCGTTACATGTTGCACTAAGTCCTGCATATAAGTATTTAGATGTTCAGACATATATGTTCGAAAAAAAAGTTGACATTAAAAGGGCTAAACTGGAAATAAAAAATGAGTATGCTAGGCAGTTTGCTAAAGCAGATGTATTGGTTAAAGACTTAGTAGAAGCAGGGCTTAAGCCTGATATAAGAAAGGAAGATGGTAAGTTCTTGCATCGAAATTTGGTTAAGATTGGTTCGGATGAGGAGTATCGTTTATTAGCAGCATCTTTTGATAAAGAACACAGTGACTTAGAAGGAAGATGGCTGGCTATGGCAACCCATATGGAAGATAAGTTAAAAGGATATTTTGCAAAACAAAAGCATGAGGAGTTAAGAGAAACAATAAGAGAATTTGATCGAACTGGTAATATTGATCAAGCAAAATTAAAGAAAATGGTTCATGTTGCTAGTGTATGCATGCCTAAAAATTCTGGATTTAGCGTGTTTTCTTGCTTTGGTGGCTCTAAGGAGTCGGAATATGCTAAGTTTTTAGAGCCAGTTAAGATTATAAGGGCTACTTTGTTGCAAAATCAAGATAGGAAGGTGTTAGAGAAAAAGTTAAATACCTATTTGAAAAATAGAAAAGAAGTAAGCCCTAAACTTATAAGCAAGCTTTCAGATAGGGATTTAAAATTGCTTTGTGCTGTAAATGAGCTTAAATCAGGTGTGTTTTCATATAGACAAGGATTGTGGGTTAAGGAATTAAATCAGCTCTCAAAAAACAATGTGATGAGTGGGGATGTTTTAAGAGGTAGTGCTTTAAATGATCTATTTAAGCCAGTTATAAATAGGATATACTCTTTATTGATTAATGGTGAAAAAAGTAGTGTTGAAAAATCAAAGGCAAACGATGAAGATGTAAGTAGAGTGTTAGTGGAAAATCATGTTGTTAGTGGGAAAAAATCTAGAAGTCTTGAAGCTAAGTCGAATGTTAATAGCGGTAATGTTTTAGATAGAAAAATGGAAGCCCAGAAATTAAAGCAAAAAATGCTAGAGAAAAAGAATGATGGCGTTGAAATTACTGTGTGAACGTAGTTATTAAGGCGCTTTTTACTGAGCTTAAGACCCATTAGAATACTATCATGTATTCTGATGGGTCTTAAGCTTATTTGTTTTGTATTCGACGCTAAAGAGTAGCTTTGCTACTAAGATTTGTATTTATTAATTTAAGTATTAAAGCTTTAGGATGACATTTTAAGATGGTAAAAGTAGTAAAGTGCAACGGCTATGAGAATTTTCTCAAAGATTATTGTAAAATTTTAATGGTGTGTTATACTGTGGATGGTAAAATAAGTGGGATAAGATTGTGGGAAAACATTCCATTCTAAATTTAGTAGTCAAACTAGGGAGTAATTTGTATGGAGATAGGTGCAACGTTATCAAAGCAAATTGATGAGGCTAAGTATCTTACGGCTGAGAATAGTTTTAGATACAGGCCTATTTTGCGTTTTTTTTATTTTCAGTATGAGAAAATAAAATACTGGATGTATAAAGAAGAAGTTTTTGAGGAGTTGAAAAAGCATCCTTTATTTAGTGATTATACGATAGAGCAATTAAAGCAAGATTTAGATACGCTTGTGCAATGGGGAAACTTAACCCCTATTCAAGATACTTCGAGGGCCTCAACCGTAGAGGAGTTTAAAAATAAGCAGTTTCGATATCAGTTGACAGAGTATTCGGTGGAGTTTGAGAGATTTACCATAAAACTTGAAAACTTGTCGGTAGAGGGGGCATCTTTAGAGCCTACATTGTTTGAGAAGATAAGGCAGGAGGTTTTGAAGATACCAAGCTTGAGTGAGTCGGATGCAAAAGATGTAGGTGCTTGGTGGAGGAATTTAAATAGCGATTTTAAGCGCTTAAATCAAAACTATCAAGATTATATTAGGAGTTTTCATAGTATTAGGGTAAGTGAGAGGATGAAGTCGAAGGCTTTTATTGCATATAAGGATAGTTTGATTCTTTATTTAAGAGAGTTTGTTAAAGGATTGCAAAAAAATGCTCAAGTGATTGAAAATGCTTTAAATACCTTAGACGCTTTCGTTATAAAAAAAGTTTTAGACCTAGCGTTTGAATATGAAAAGTCGATACCTAGGATGGAGTCGGTTGCAACTGATAGAGATATTTATGAGAATATTCACGATAAATGGAGAAATTTTAATCATTTCTTTTTAGGCAAAGATGGAGGAGAAAGCGAGGTAAGTAGGGTTCTTGACATTACCAATGATATTATTAGAAAGATTACACGCTATGCTTCACAAATTGCAGAAAGTAGGACAAGTGCTGCTAACAGAAAGGAAGAATACAAAAAGATTTGCAGTATGTTTTTAGATTGTAAGGATTCATACTCTGCACATGAACTCTCATCTTTGGTCTTTGGAATATTTAGGCCGCGGCATTTTAAGGCAGATTTTATAAGAAAGACAGAGAGTTTAAGTAGTGGGGTTTATGACGAGGATGTTGAAGAGCTACAAATTAAGCCTAGGGTTAGAACGTATCGCGAAAAGTCTAAAAGACCAGCCATAGAAGATAAGAGTAAAAAAAAGCAAGAAAGGTTAAGAGAATATATTGAACAATTAGAATTGGAAAAAAAGGTTTTAGATAGTTTTATAATTGGTAATGTTCTTGATATAGAGACCCTCCCTGTAATTGGAAGGCATGTAAGGGTTGCTATTTTAAAGTGGATAGGAAAGGCTATTGGAAGGGCAGACAAAAAAGCTAAGACGGAGGATGGGCGAATATTTTTTTTGAAGTCTCCAGAGGATGAAAGAATGTGTGTACTAAGGTGTACCGATGGAAATTTCCATTTGCCGGCGTTAAAGTTGGTGTTTGAGGGCGAGGGATGAGTTTTTATGAAAGAGTTAGATGTATTGCTAGAGAGGTTCTGGGTTACAAAGCACGAAGATAAGGAGCTATATTTTCAGTTAAAGGATGCAAGTCCAAAGTTTAAAAATTTCATAGAAGAAAAACTTGGATATAAGCTTATTATAAATTCTTATATGATTCGATTAGAAAAACTTCCTGGGGAGCCAGAACCATGGATGGGGATTGATGGATTTGAGAATAAAGAGGAGTATGCGTATCTTTGTATTTTGCTGGCTTTTTTAGAGGATAAAGGTGCTGGAGAACAATTTGTACTCTCTGAAATATCAGAGTATATTGAAAGTAATTTTCCAGGTGAAGAAAAATGTGATTGGACACTTTTTAGGCATCGCAAATACTTAGTTAGGGTGCTAAAGTTTGCGGTGGGTTTAGGTATGATGAGAGTGGATGATGGTTATGAGGGAGATTTTTTAGACTCGGAAGATTCTGAGGTACTCTATCAAAGCACTGGTGTATCTAGATATTTCGTGCGAAATTTCACAGGCAATATCATAAATTATGAAAGTGCAAAAGATATTCAAGATGGCGAATGGTTTGATATGGATAAAGATAAAGGAAGAATTAGAAGAAACAGGGTTTACAGAAGGGTTTTCATGAGTCCAGGGGTGTATTCAAAGGGAAGTGATGATCCGGATTATATGTATATTAAAAATGTAAAATCCATGATTCAAAAGGATGTAGAGGAGATTCTAGATGGCAGATTCTATGTCCATAAAAATGGTGCTTTTGTCTTTTTGGATAAAACTAACAATAAATTTAAGGATGTATTTCCTAATAATAAGAGTATATCTGATATTGTCATTCAGCTTTGTGGGATTTTAGGAAATAAGGTTAGGCAGGGTGAGATCAAAAAGGGGATTGACGATATTGCTACTTTGTCTAGGGCAAGCTTTGAAAAAAATATGATAGAGTGTCGAGACTTTTTCTATTCTGGTTGGAGCAAAGAATATAGGCAGATGCCAGTTCATAAGCTTTGCAATGAAGTTATAGAATATATGAAACTTTTTATGATGATAGAAGAAGAGGTGCAAAAGCGAGAAATTAAAATTATGCCTATTGTTGGAAAGTATAGGGGGAACTACCCTAATGATTATATAGCTAAAGTGGATAAGATAGATGAAATAGAAATTGAAGAAAAAGAGAGGACAAAATAGATGGATATATTAGAGAATCAACAAGAGCAAGTAAATGTAAGTGAAGAGAACACGTGTCAAGAGAATGCAAATGAAGAGAAAGAGGATACATATGAACAAAATCAGGAAGCTACAGCCGATAAACAGACCTGGGTAATAAATAAAATAGGTATGGTAAATTTTTGGTACTATGATGAGGAAGAGTTTGAGTTTGAGGGTGGAAGACTTCTTCTTAGAGGAACGAATGGATCTGGGAAATCTGTAACAATGCAAAGTTTTATACCACTTTTGCTAGACGGAAATAAAAGTCCTGAAAGGCTTGATCCATTTGGATCGAGAGCAAGAAAGATTGATAATTATCTGTTAGGGGAAGAAGATAGTGGCAAGGATGAAAGTACGGGCTATTTATATATGGAATTTATCAAGCCAAACACTTCTAACTACTTGACCATAGGGATGGGGCTTAGAAGTAGGAGGGGAAAAAGCCTTGATTTTTGGGGGTTTTGTATAAATGACGGAAGAAGGATTGGTGAGGATTTCTTTTTGTACAAGGATGTTGGTCAGAAGATACCATTAACAAAGACAGAGCTTAAAAATAGGATTTCAGAGGGTGGTGAGGTTCACGATTCTCAGAGGGATTATATGTCGATGGTAAATCAATTGCTTTTTGGATTTGAAACAATTGAGGAGTATGATGAGCTTATAAAACTACTTATACAGATAAGAACGCCTAAGCTGTCGAAGGGTTTTAAGCCGACTATAATCTACGAGATAATAAATAATTCGCTTCAGCCCTTATCTGATGAGGATTTGCGACCAATGTCTGAGGCTATTGAAAATATGGATAATATTAAGACGGGTTTAGAGGTATTAAGGGAAAGTAAGAAGGCGTGTGACAGGATTTATGGTGATTATGAGAATTATAATAAGTGCATTTTGTTTG
>CAZTHU010000137.1:0-5942 GCA_964613575.1 uncultured Eubacteriales bacterium
AATGACAAAGCTAGTGCGCCAAATAGCCCTCCAATTATTACGCTTATGCCTTTTTTTAATGCCCCACTTCCTGAAGCTGCAATGCAAGTTCCAGGGCAAGTTCCTACTGCTCCGAAACCAACTCCAAATAGAAGACCACCTACTATAACGGCTAGATTCATTGTTTTTATGTCCAAATTATCAAGGTTAAATATTCCAATAATATTAGCTAACGCCAACAGTAAGCTTGAGAAACCTATAGCAAAAAGTATTATCTTCATAAGTGATAAATCTTCTAACCTTAAAGTAGGGACAAGTTTTTTAGGACTTGCGGCACCCACCCAATATAATACAAATCCAAATAAACTACCTACTATAATCGCAATTAAAATTTCCATAATTATGCACCTGCCTTTCTAAGAGTTAAGTGTTTAACCATTATTGAAACTGGGATTGCTATTGCAAAAACCGATAAAGCAAATGCATATCCACTTACGCTACCTTGCATCATTCCGCTCATCATGTGTCCGCTAGTACAACCGCCTGCCATTCTAGCACCATATAGTATGATAAATCCGCCTAAAAACCCTGGTGCATATTGCTTAAAGAAGCTACTCTTTTCATTTTGTTGCTTGGGAATGCTTGAGAAATCTAACATCTCTGATTTTCTTTTTTTGCCAGTTACAAGATAACCTAAGATTGCCCCTAAAGGAATAGCCAGAACAAAGAAGAGTCCATATCCCCAAGGGTTTGAAAACCTTGTTGCAAAGCTACCTTCACCCCTATCATAATAAGCATTTGTGCTTTTAAGACCACTTTCTCTAGTCTCGTCTTCTACGACAACGCTTTGAGAAATAGAACTATGAACTATCCCTGATACAACGCTAAATTGTGTAGATACGCCTACTGGTCTTGAAAGTAAAACGGCAAGAAAAAATACTGCTCCCAAAGCTAAAGAATGTTTGATCCAAGTTTTATTTTCCATATTTATTCCACCTTTCTGTTTAATTAGTATGTGATAAGTATAACACTAAAGAAAAATTTGTTCTGTGATTTTGTCACATTTGTATTTGTTTGATATTTTAGAGTTGTTTTATCCTTCTTGATGATGTAAAATCAATGTGGAGAGGGGCGAGGATAGGATATGGAAAATAAGTTTGAGCTTTTTACTAAAGTATATGATGTTATTATTTCGTTTAAGCAAGAAACGCTTGAAGCTTCGATAAATGAAATTATTTATATTGACAACAAGGCGAAGGTTGGTCAATGGTTTGGTGAGGGGATTGCTTTAGTTAAGCTTAGCATTGACTTTTTTGAGTTATTAAAGGGCTTTGAACATAAAAAGCCTATTTTTATACAGCATATTTTCCCTGTTTTGTATTCATTTGACAAAAAAGATTTAAATAGTGATATAGAGAATTTGAAGCACTATGCGTTATCATTAGAAGAAAGTTTAAATATAAATGGGAGCTTTTCTGTTCAATCTAGAGTTTGCAGAAATTTTGATAATGATTATAAAAAGTATAAGTTGAATGATGAAGTTTCGGTTTATTTAGAATCTAAGGGCTATAAATTAAATATTAAGGAGCCAGAGCAGATAATCTCAGTGCTAGTGTCAGAAGATAAGGTTTATATTGGTTTGTCAGAACCAGAAGATAATTTAAGTATTTGGGCTGGGGGAATACATAGGTTTGCTAAGGAAGAGGGTCAGTTAAGTAGGGCGGAGTTTAAACTTTTAGAGGTTTTCGATTATTTTAAGATTAAGCCTAACGTTGGAGGGATTGCATTAGACCTTGGTGCTGCACCTGGTGGATGGTCGAGGGTTCTTATTTCAAAAGGTTTTAAAGTGATAGCGGTTGATCCTGCTAATTTAAATGAAGATATATTAAAAGATCCTAAAATAGAACATTATTTGGAGACAACTCAAAAATTTATACAAAGAGATTTAGATTACAAATTTGATATTATAGTTAATGATATGAAGATGGATGCAAGTGAGGCTTGCCTTTTAATGGGGGAGGTAAAAGAGCTTTTAAAGGATGATGGAGTAATAATAACTACGCTAAAACTACCTAAAAAAGGAACACAAAAAAAAGTTAAAAAGGCTTTGAGTATTTTGGAAAGATGGTATTATATTCAAGGAGCTAGACAGCTTTTTCATAATCGCTGTGAGATAACGGTTGTTGTAAAAAAGCAGAGTCAATAATATGAAATTTTACTTGAAATATTTTGGAAAATATGCTAATTTTTGAATGAAGGTTAATTTTACTTGGAGGGATAGAGTATGCAGATAGACGAATGTATTGTACGAATGGATTCAAATGAAGGGCAAAGGTATCTTACAAAGCTTTATGGTTGCGATGACAGTTTGATTTCTTTGCAAAAAGAAAGATATAAAAACTTAATGACAGAATATAAAAAAGTCTTTAAAGAATCTGAGGTTGAAGTTTTTAGTTCGCCAGGCAGAACGGAAATAAGTGGAAATCATACCGACCATAATTGTGGCAAGGTTTTGGCTGGAAGCGTTTCATTGGATTGTATAGCAATTGCTTCAAAGAACGATGAAAACCTTATAAGGATTCATGACATAACTTACAAAGATGATTTCACTATAAATGTGAATAAAACAGATAAAAAACCAGATGAGATGGGGTCTATGGCGCTTGTAAGGGGAATTATAGCTGGTGTGAAAAAATTTGGTTTTAATGTGGGTGGAATAAATTTATGCCTAACAACTAATGTTATTAGTGCTGCAGGGGTAAGTTCATCCGCTTCTTTTGAGATGCTTATATGTAAGGTTATAGATACACTTTATAACGATTCAAAGATGAGTAAAATTGATTGTGCTAGGATTGGTCAATTTGCTGAAAACGTATATTGGGATAAGAAATCGGGTCTAATGGATCAGACCGCTTGTGCTGTTGGAGGGGTATTGTATATAGACTTTAAAGACACAAAAAATCCAATATTAGACAAGATAGATTTTGATATATCTAAAAAAGACTATAATTTGCTCCTTGTAAATACTGGAGGAAATCATGCAGATTTAAGTGAGGAATATTCGGCGATACCAAATGAGATGTTTGATGTTGCCAAAGAATTCGGAAAAAAGACTTTAAGAGAGGTGTCTTTTGAAGAATTCTTGGAAAACATTGAGAATGTAAGGTGTAAAGTAGGGGACAGAGCTGTCTTGAGGGCTATCCATTATTTTGATGAGAATACAAGGGTTCAAAAGCAAGTTGAAGCATTGAAGGATGATAACTTTAAAGGATTTTTAGAAAATGTAAGTAAATCTGGCGATTCTTCTTGGAAACTTCTTCAAAATTGTTATACAACCAAAAGTTCAAAAGAACAAAGTACAGCTTACTATTTAGCTTTAACTCATATGTTTTTAAATGGAAGAGAGGGTGCGTGTAGAGTTCATGGAGGGGGTTTTGGTGGCACTATATTTGTTTATTTGCCTAATGATAGCATAGATGATTATGTGTCACACATAGAGCGCTTAACAGGCAATAAATCTATGTTTAAGATGAGTATTAGAAAGTATGGTGCAGTAAGTTTTAATGAATTATTAGATAGTATTTGATTTTGGGGAGGATTAAAGTGTTTATTTTATTGGTGAGTGACACCCATGGAAATATAAGTGAATTTAGGAGAGTTTTGTCAAATTATAGTAATTTAGACATGGTAATACATTTAGGTGATTATGCTAAAGATGTAGTTAAGATGCAAAAAGAGTTTAGTAATATTATGTTTGAATATGTTCCAGGTAACAATGATTGGTCTTGTCAAGAACCTAACGATAAAATATTAGACCTTTGTGGCAAGAGGGTTTTAATAACACATGGTCACAAGTATAGGGTTAAGTCAGGTGTAGATAGCTTAATGAAAAAAGCGAAAGAGCAAAATGTTGACGCCGCATTTTTTGGACATACTCATCTTGCGGATGAATTCTCTCAAGATGGTATTCTTTATGCAAATCCTGGAAGTCTTGGTTTAAAGTCTCTTTACCAAGGATCAACTTTTATTGAGGCAAAGATAGATCAAGATATAAGCCTTAAATTTAGAGGATTGCCATAAGGAATGTTAGTAGAATAATAATTTTTATGTTTTTTTTAATAGATAGAAAAACGAAATTAGGTACATTTAATGTGATGTTGTTTTTTTACTCCTAGTCATCAATCACCTCAGTGAACAGTGACTGAGCGGGATTTTGAGGCTCAATAAGTCAAAAATAAATTTGCATTGGTATGTTGTATGTGGTAGAATCTGATAGGAAATTTAAAGTGTAAAGGATGTGAAGGTTTGTCTTTTTCTTCACAGATAAAAGATGAGGCGTGTAGAATAACGTTAGGGCAAAAATGTTGTGCAAGTGCGGAGTTATTTGGATTAAGTTTTGGATTAGAAAAATTTGAAGTCGACAATATTAGTATAACAACAATGAATTCTGCTCTAGTTAGGAGAATTATTAGATTGTTAAAAAGAATTGATAAGAAAAATGTAGCTTTAAAAGAAAGTAAAAGGGTGGGTAAGAATTTTTCTTACGGTATTGGATTTGATGAAGATAATAACGGAAACGTTTTTAAAATATGTAAATGTTTGGATTTTGACTTTGCCAAAGAATATGTAAAAGATCTTGGCGATTGTTGTAGGCGTTCTGTTATAAGAGGTTTTTTTCTGGCAGGTGGTTATGTAAGTGATCCGGAGAAGGATTATTCGGCTCAGATAAAATTTATAAACGCTAATGCTATGGAACTTGCTAGTGAAATTTTTATGCTTTTAGACTTAAAGGTTGGTAAAATTTTTAGAGAACAAAGACATTTGATATATATCAAGGAAGCTGAAGTTATTGTGACTTTGCTTAGTATAATAGGTGCGTATAATGCTCTTATGGAAATAGAGAATGTAAGGATTTTAAAGGAGGTTAAAAATAACGTAAATAGGGCTGTAAACTGTGAAAATGCAAATTTGGAAAAAATAGTTAATACTTCACTAAAACAAATTGCAGATATAAGGCTTATCCAAAGCACTATAGGATTAAATAAGCTAGAGGAACGTTTAAAAATTATTGCACTGGCAAGACTAGAAAATAAAGAAGTAAGCTTAAAAGAGTTAGGAGAGATTATGGAGCCTTCTTTGGGTAAATCTGGAGTTAATCATAGGTTAAAGAGAATAAGGCAAATAGCAGAAGAAATAAGAAGAGGGAGAGGAGATTTAAAATAAAATGTTAGAGAAGAGTATTGAAATAACAAATCCAACAGGATTACATGCAAGACCAGCAGCGCTTTTCGTGCAAACTGCTGCAAAGTTTTCATCACATATATGGTTATCTAAAAACGAGAAAAAAGTAAATGCGAAAAGTATTATGGGGCTTATGTCTTTAGCAGTTCCAAAAGGTTCTGTTGTAACATTGGCAGTTGATGGTGATGATGAATCAGTTGCGATTAAAGAGCTAGTTACATTGATAGAAAACGACTTTTATGAAGAGGTGTAGCATTAACCATAGGGATATGATTTTAACACAAAAGGACACGAGATGAGTGTCCTTTTGTGTTGTCTAAAAATTAGACAAAGGCTAGTAACCAGTCTAAAACCTAAATCATGTGCATTAGGGTAATTTACCAGAAATTAATTCGTACGGTAGCGAGCAGGCGTTCTTGCCTGCCATTACTTAAAATACGCATCTTTTCGTATTTTAACTAAATATACTTTGAAACATTTGGCTATGGCTGCTATTGCTCTTTCACTATTAAAATGTAACGTGATGTCGTTTTTCTTATTCCCACATTCTCAGGAATTACCACAGTGAACAGTTAATTTGGTTTCTTTCAAAGATATTAAAATGAAGAAAATTATTGCACAATAAGTTATAATATAGTAAAATGCACCTAAAAGACTGCACTTAAAAGTCAACTAACCAGCTACCTTAAAAGGTAGTGGCTTGTAGGTGAAATTAAGACTAC
>CAZTHU010000138.1:0-5896 GCA_964613575.1 uncultured Eubacteriales bacterium
TTTAATTCCCAAAATATCCTCTGCACTCTTTACTATAAAATCCGGGTCAAATGGCTTTGTAATATACATATCAACCCCTGAATCAATTCCCTTCTTTTTATCGAAAAGTTGACCTTTAGCAGTTAACATTATTATTTTTGTATTATTCTTAGCATGGTCATTCCTAATTACCCGACAAACGTCATAACCATTCATTTCAGGCATCATAACGTCCAAATAAACAATATCAGGGTCCTCTTTTAAAATTGTATCAACAGCCTCTAATCCATTTTTAGCGGTAAGGATTTCTACACCATAATCTTCAAAATCCTCTAAAGTTTCCTCTAAAAGCCTCCTTATATGAGGCTCATCATCCACAATTAAAATTTTAGCCATCTTTAAACCCCTCCCTTAAGTTTTCCCTCGCACTTCATTCCCTGTATAAACGCATCAACCACCTGCCTATCAAACTGTGAATCAGAATATTTAATAAGCTCATCAAGTGCCTGTTTAACCGTCAACCCCTTCCTGTAGGGTCTATCCGTTATCATCGAATCAAAGGTATCTGCCACCGATATAATTCTTGCTTCTAACGGGATCTCTTTCCCCTTTAAACCATCAGGATACCCTTTTCCGTCAAACCTTTCATGATGACCTCTAACACCTGGCACTACATCCTTTAAATGTTCAACTTTTTCCATAATCTCCGCACCATAAATCGTATGCATCTTCATTTTCTCATACTCATCATCGGTTAATCCTTCGGACTTACCCAAAATCTCATCTCTTATACCCACCTTTCCAATATCGTGCATAAGAGCTGCAAGCTTAAGTTTTAATATTCGATCTTTTGAAAATTCCAGCTCATTTCCTGTAATAACACAATATTCCATCACTCGCTGAACATGTCCTCCTGTATAAGTATCACGTTTTTCTACAGTTTCCGATAATGCCCTTATCGTTTGAAAAAACGTATCCTCTAAGCGATTATATAGCTTAGTATTTTCTATAGAAATTCCAACTAAGAAAGCTATTGCACTTAAAAGCTTTAAATCTCCCGATGTATAATTAAGCTCCTGTGAACTTCCCATAATAATAGAGCCTAGCAATTCATCTTTTATTAATACCGGTGCAAATATCAGTGTTGATATTTCTTTAAACTCATCTGCATAGACGCTTTGTCCAACATCTACAATAATATCTGATCTTCCATGTTCTAATATGTCTTGTGCCAATCTAGAGTTTTCATCTAAGTTTTCAACTTCTTTTCCATCATTTAAAATATAGGATACCTTAATCGTATCGTTTTTATCTTTAGTAAATAATGTACAAAAATTAGCTTTAATATCTTTTCTTGCCTCTTTTATAGCAACCTCAGCAATCTGATTTATATCTAAAGATTCAGACATCTTCTCAGATAAGCTATAAAAAATATTCAATTCCTTATACTTACTTAATATTTCATTTGCTAAAACTTTTTTTTCAATCTCACTATTTATAAAATATTCAATCATTTTAACAAACGATTTTTCTTCCTTGTCCATGCAAACAGATACCTTTAAATCATCTTGGCTAATATCTAAAAAAAAGCAGTGTTTCAAACCTTCTAAATTCTCAGAACTTGAATAAATAACTTCATCATCTTCTAAAATCTTAAAAGAAAGGTCCATCCATTTAGAAAAACCCTTTATTATCTCAAGTTGCGTTTTTCTAAGTAGTACTTTTTTTAAATTAAACTTCCCCATGAGCAGCTCCTCCCTCTCTATCCTCTAAACTAAGTATTTTAGTTGAATCCATTTCCCTTAAAGCGTTTATCTCTAAAATCTCTTTTTGAGCAACATAATTTTCGGTAACAATAATAAGCTTTGGCTTATAGTGCTCAACCTTTTGTTCAAACTCATCTTTATTTGAAACATATATTGCTCTAAAACCTTTTTTTCTTAAAATATCTGTTAGCTTATTTATAACAACCTCATCCTTAGTTACAATCAAAACATTCTCATTATTTATATTTTTATTTATCAAATACTTCATATCTCTTAGCAATTCATCAGTGTCAACAGGCTTATTTAAATATCTATCAGCACCTACTAAAAAGCCCTTTGCAAGATCTTCTAAGCCAGATAAAATTATAATTGGAATTGAAGCTACATCTACATTCTTTTTTATATCAGATATAATGTCAAAGCCATTAGCATCAGGAAGTTGTACATCTAGTAAAATTATTTGAGGCTTTATATCTCTAATTTTTCGAATTATATCTAAGCCACTATTTTCTTTCACAATTATATAATTTTCTGCCTCTAAAAGATTTGAAATACGCCCAACACTTTCTGCATCATTATCTAAAATAAATACAGTTTTTTTATTCTGTGATTCTTTTTCTAATGATTCATTTAAAATATCTTCAAAACTTTCTAATTGAAGCTTTTTAATCGATAACAAATCTTTTTTAAGTGGTAGTCTAAAACAAAATTCCGATCCATTATCAATTTTACTCTGTGCCCAGATTTCCCCTGAATGATGCTCTACAATTTGCTTGCAAATTGGAAGACCTAGTCCCGTACCCTTAGGTCTACTAGTCAAAGTATCACCAACTTGCTTAAACTTATCAAAAATAGTTTTAAAATCCTCTTTATCCATTCCAATCCCAGTATCCGATATACATATAATAATGCTTTGTTCATCTTTTTTTGCACTACATTTAATATGACCTTCATCAGTAAATTTAACAGCGTTAGAAATTATATTTATCATAACCTGCAACAACCTATCAAAGTCACCCTCTATAGGTGGCAACTTATCTTCTACATCTTTTATTATTTTAAGCTTTTTCTCCTCAATGATTGTAGATGTTACATCAAAAGCTCTATTTACAAGGTCTCTAATATTTATCTCTTTAAACTTCCACTCATGTTTTCCTGCATCCATTTTAGCAATATCTAACACATCGTTAATTAAATTCCCAAGTCTTTCTCCCTCTTCAATAATTATAGAAATATTTTCTAAAATTGATGCCACAGACTCAACTTCCTTGGTCTTTAAATTTTCCTTTTTACTTAGATTGTTTGACTTCTTTCTAACAATTTTTGCAAATCCTAAAATAGATGTCAGTGGAGTCCTAAGCTCATGTGATATCATAGATATAAAATCGGTTTTCATTTTATCTACTTCTTTTAGTTTCTTATAAGAATCTCTAAGCTCCTTTTCTGTTTTTTGCTTATATTCAACCTCAGATTCAAGCATCTTTCTAATTCGCATATCCTGCCCAACTACTACAATCCCAACCATCTCTTTTAATTTATCAACAACAATAGAGATTGCTATCTTAACAGGAACAAGTTCCCCAGATTTTGCTCTATAGTTAACCTCAAACACATATTCATCATTGATTCGCTTTTTATCAGACTTCCTTCTAAATCGGTGAGTTATTTTTTCACAGTCATCTATGAATTCCTCAAAGTTTTTGCCTATAACCTCATCTTCACTATAACCTAATATCTCGTAAAACCTCCCGTTTGCAGTTATTATAAACCCATCTTGATCAACTAATAAAATTATATCCCTTACCTTTTCTAATATTGCTTCAGCAGCATCTGCCGATGTAATGTCAGAGAACTTAAATCGCAGAACGGAATACCATATTGCAATAAACCAAAACAACATAGAAACAGGCATTAACCCCATGAAAAATCCTGATGACTCAAACCTTTCACTAAACTCATATACAGCCAATCCACCGGTTAGCATAAAAGATACCATACCCATTACAATAAGAATCTTAGAAATTCTTTTATCTCTGTAAATCTTTGTCTTTTTACCCCAATCAAAAAGCACATTAAGAGCCAATGCCAAATACAGATAAAGGTACGGAATATAGACAGTTGGTAGGAATGATTTTCTTAAATAAACAATTTTTCTAAAACCACCCTCATTTATAAATCCACCAAACGCAAGATTTACGTCCATAAAATGTGCAATTGAAAGCACAATCCCAGGAAAATACACAAATACATATAAGGGCTTAGGTATCTCACTTCCTGACAGACTAAATACAAAGTGAAGTATAAACCCAGGCATTAAATATATTAAAAAATATGTATATTTAAACCAAGTTTCCGACACACTAAAATCAGATGATGAATGAATTGCAATCCCTGCAAAAGATGCCACCATAAGCGACAAAAGCATTGCTACTAGAACCCATCTAGCATCCCTTTTCATCTTTAAAAAGCTCATAAAAAAGAAACTCAAAAAAAAGTAGAAAATACTTGCGATAAAGTATAGACTCGTGCCTATGTTCAAACGAAACACCTCTTTTCTCCCTTATTCTATCATTCTACTTTCAATCAAGATTTTCCTTCTTTTTAAGAATTTTTCCTTTCCAAATTTTTAATCACTTACTATATCAGCACCTAACTTTCTAAACTTTTCAACCACATCTTCATAACCCCTATAAATATGATCTACACCCGTTATAGTTGTCTTTCCTTCTGCAATTAAGCCTGCAATAATAAGACTTGCACCAGCCCTTAGATCGCTTACCTCAACATTTGTGCCAGCTAGAGACTCAACTCCCTTTATAACAGCTGTTCTTCCATCAATTTTTATATCCGCTCCCATCCTACTAAGTTCGTTCAAGTGCATAAATCTATTTTCAAAAATTGTCTCAACAACCATACTAGTTCCGTCAGCTACAGCCAACAAACTACCCATCTGTGCCTGCATGTCAGTGGGAAATCCTGGGTTTGGCAACGTCTTTAAATCAACACTCTTAGGTCTTTGAAAAGATACTACCTTAATACTACTTTCCCCCTCTATAATTTGAGCTCCTGTTTCTTTTAATTTTGCACTTATAGGCTTTAAATGCTGTGGCAAAACATTTTCAATAACCACATGACCACCTACACTTGAAGTAGCCACCATGAATGTACCTGCTTCAATCCTATCTGGTATTACAACATGATTTGTAGCACTTAAACTATCCACCCCTTGTATTCTTATAGTGTCTGTACCCGCATTTTTTACGATTGCACCCATTTTATTTAAAAAAGTTGCTAAATCTACAATTTCAGGTTCTGTCGCCGCATTTTCTATAACCGTTTCACCTTTAGCAAGACTTGCTGCCATCATTATATTTTCAGTTGCTCCTACGCTTGGAAAGTCAAGGTAAATCCTTGCTCCCTTTAAACGTCCATTTATCTTACTCTCAATAAACCCATGCTCTTGATTTATACTAGATCCCATAGCCGCAAATCCTTTTAAATGTAAGTCTATAGGTCTACTTCCAATAGCACATCCTCCTGGAAGTGGAATTCTAGCACAACCAAACTTCGTAAGAAGAGGTCCCATCACAAGAAATGAAGCTCTCATCTTGTTTACCAATTCATAAGGTGCGGTTAGTCCATCAATATTTTTAGTATCTATACAAAGAGCATCCCTATCATCTAGCTTTAAAGATATACAATCACCACCAAGGCTTTTTACAAGCTCACACATAACCTTAACATCAAAAAGCTTAGGAACATCGCTTATAGTGCATTTTCCCTCCGATAACAAACACGCGGCAATAAGTGGCAAAACAGAGTTTTTAGATCCACTTATTCTAACACTACCCTCAAGGCGACCCGCCCTTGAAACCACTATTTTTGACATAACACAACCTCTTCTCCAATTCAGATTATCCATCCCACAACATATATTTTCTCGAAATTTTCTAATACTATACAATATATTACTCCTAATATTGATATTTTGTGCTCTTTTATGATAGAATATCTAAAGCTAATGCATAATTTAAACTAAAAATAGAAACGGAGGAACTATATGAAAAACTTACCAATAATTAATTTTCATTATAAGCGTCATATTGAAGAATACGAAGATTGGCAACTACTCATTCAAAACGAAGAAGGTT
>CAZTHU010000139.1:0-5882 GCA_964613575.1 uncultured Eubacteriales bacterium
ATAGTAGGCGGTAAGCGAAAGTTGAAGGGATTGAGCCTCGAAATACCTATTGGGAAGGTTAATACTGTTGACAGAGTAGAAAACAACATCGGTACATTCGATAAGCGAGAATGTACCGGCTTCCCTTCAAAAAGACCATCTGCACAAAAAAGTGAGATAAAACCAATAAAAATACAGAAATTCCGAGTGTAAATTTTAAAACTATATATTTTATAAGTATTCCAGCCACGTCCTAAAAGTTGTTTAAATTTGTAATTAGATATTGTAAGCGTACTAATTGTTTGATATAATCTTTTCAAGGTAATAAGAACCTTAGTAGTATTGCAATATAGCATTAAATCAGTCTTGAAATGGGCGATATACTCTCGTTAATGGATTGAGTGCAGTCCTTTGATAGTGAAAGTCTTGGTGAACTTAATCAGTGTATGTTGTGCTTTCGAGCCACATAAGAAGTTGGTGAGTAGTCATGGACGCCATGTTTTAGGGATGAGAGTTACAGTATACATTACAGTATATATATACTGTAATAAGATAATTTTATATTTTGCACGTTGAAGAGACGAGTAAAAAGGTTAATATTCTTCGACAGAGAAAAGATGTCGTGGCTGAGAGCATCTTTGTTGAGTTCCTTTTGAAAACTACCTCTGAGTGTAACACACCATAAAGGTGTACCTAAATGAGAACAAATTAGGGTGGAACCACGGGAATAAAGCTTCTCGTCCCTTGCTACAGGGATGAAGTGGCTTTTTTTATTAATTATCAAAAAAATATATATGAAAGGAATGCGATTTTTATGATTACAATTACACTTAAAGATGGTGCTCGAAAAAGTTATGAAAAACCAATGATTGTATTGGATATTGCCAAAGATATTAGCCAAGGGTTGGCAAGAGTTGCGACCTCTGCTTTAGTAAATGATGAAATTAAAGATTTAAGATATACTATTAAAGGCGATGTAACTTTAAGTATTTTAACATTTGAGAATGGAGGAAAAGATGCGTATAGACATACAAGTGCACATATTTTGGCACAGGCAGTTAAGCGATTGTATCCTGATGTTAAGCTTGCAATAGGACCCTCAATTGAAAACGGTTTTTATTATGACTTCGATGTTGAAAGCCCATTAACAAATGAAGATTTAGAAAAGATTGAATGTGAAATGAGTCAAATAATTAAAGAAAATATACCAATAGAAAGATTTACATTACAAAAAAGTGAAGCAATAGAGTTGATGGAAAAATGTAATGAAATATACAAAAAAGAATTAATAAATGAGTTGCCAGAAGGAGAAGAGATATCATTTTATAGACAGGGCGAGTTTATAGATTTATGTGCTGGTCCACATCTCCAGACGACAGGTGCTGTTAAATCTGTTAAACTTCTTCAAGTAGCTGGAGCATACTGGAAAGGTGATGAAAAAAATAAGATGCTTCAAAGAATTTATGGAGTATCCTTTCCAAAGAGGAGTATGTTAGACGAACATCTAACTATGTTAGAAGAGGCAAAGTTAAGAGACCATAGAAAGTTAGGGAAAGAATTAGATTTATTTTGTTTTTCGGATTTGTTAGGACCTGGATTGCCATTATTTACGCCAAAAGGAGTTATTATAAAAGAAATATTACAAAAAAGTGTAGAAGAAATATGTAGAGAGTATGGATTTGAAAAAGTTAGTACTCCACATTTAGCAAATATAAAGCTTTTTGAAACTTCTGGACATGCAGCAAAATTTCCTGAAGAACTTTTTCATGTAACGTCAGAAAAGGGACATGATTATGTATTAAAGCCAGTACAATGCCCGGGTCATACTCAAATATATGCATCAAAAGTTAGATCATATAAAAATTTGCCAATTAGGTACATGGAATCTGAGAAACAGTATAGAGCAGAAAAATCAGGTGAAATATCTGGGTTAAGCAGAGTGTATGCTATTACATGTGAAGATGGTCATACTTTTTGTACTGTAGATCAGGTAAAACAAGAAGTAATAAACATGGTCAATATAATAAAAGATTTTTATACTCAATTAGGATTGTGGGAGAATCATTGGATTTCATTATCTGTAAGAGATTATAAAAATACTGAAAAATATATAGGAACCAATGAGGATTGGGAGATTTGTGAAAACATGTTGCAAGACGTTTCAGATGAATTAGGTCTAAATGCGAAAAAATGCGAGGGAGAAGCTGCATTATATGGACCAAAACTAGACTTTGTGTTTTTTGATGCTATGGGGAGAGAGATTCAAATACCCACAGTCCAATTAGACTTTGCAACCCCAAAGAGATTCAATTTAGTGTATGTCGATAGTAATGGAGATAAAATTAATCCTGTTATGGTTCATAGAGCGATTTTGGGTTCTTATGAGAGGTTCATGGTTTTACTTATAGAACATTTTGCAGGTGCTTTTCCAGTTTGGCTTGCTCCAGTGCAAGTTAAAATCCTACCAATAATAGATAAGCATCATGAGTACGCTAATGAAATAAAAAATAAATTAGTAAAAAAAGGATTTAGAGTTGAAGTCGATTTAAGAAATGAAAAAATTGGGTATAAAATTAGAGAAGCGCAATTGGAAAAAATTCCTTATATGTTTGTAATAGGAGATAAAGAATTGGAAAACAGGAAAGTATCAGTTAGAGCAAGGAAAGAAGGTGACTTAGGCTCTGTTTCTCTTGAAAATATAATGAATAAATTAACTATTGAAGTAGAAGAGAAAAAATAAGTCATTGGTAATAATATACATCTAGATAGTTGCAATTTATCTGAAATTTAATAAGGATACTAAAGTTTTTGAATGCATTTTCCGATAAATATAACGAAAAAACATTATTTATAAAAAAGGAGGAGCAAAATGAAAAAAATTTTTACAAAACAATCAGTAGTAGTAGCGTTAATAGCATTGATACTTGGAGGTGTAATAACTTTTGGTGTAATATTTAGTTTAGCACCTTCTCTTATGATGCTAGAGGATGAGAGTAGGTATGGATTCGAAGAAACGATTGCTAATTTTGAGCAGGAAGTAGAAAATGATGGATGGAGTATTATGGGATACACAGATATGCAGGAAGTCTTAAAAGGGCATGGGCATGATGTGTTGGATGTAAGGATATATGAATTGTGTTCTTCGCAATATTCAGCACGTATTCTTCAATTAGATGATGAAAGAATTGTTTCACCTTTAATGCCATGTAGAGTATCTATTTATAAAAAAACAGATGGTAATACATACATAACAAGAATGAATTCTCAATTGATGGCGAGGACTTTTGGTGGAGTCATTGATGAAGTAATGGAAAAGGCGGCTGCTGAAACAGAGGAAATTTTAGCAAGACTTATAAAATGATTTGGTGTTATTTATGTCTGCTTAGATGACGATATACTAAATAGGACGCAAAAAAGTTAGGAAAATATTGCTAATTAAGGTGTGTTTGTATAATAGTGTAAAAAAAGGGAGCTTACAATGGATAATAAACAAGATATATTTACAAGGGTTTTAGAACTTTTAGGTACTGTAGAGGAAGGATTTATTCATGTAAAGGGGCAGATAGAAGAGTTGAAATATGAAAATGCTCTTGTAATTATGCATGATATTGTAGAGGGAATAGATGAAATAGGAAAATCTTTCAAAACAATAGAAGAAGATTTACCTGAAAGTAGTGAGAAACTAAAGCAGGGTTTAATTGGTTTTGTAACAAGTTATGAACAACAAAGACAAGCAAACTTAATTGCCCAAATAGATGCGATCATAACCGAATTTACAAATTGGAAAGAGACAATTGAAGAAACAATAAGATCCCAAACTCTTATGTAAAAGTGGAGGTTAGGGTAGGTAACGCGGAGAAGCACTTTTTGTACAGTATGACTAATGTTTTTTCTTATGAATTAAGTTAGGAGGTATATATTATGGATGTAGCAGCACTTTCAATGAGTTTAAGCCAGATGAATCTAAAACAGCAAGTATCTACATCGGTTCTTAGTATGGCGATGGATTCTGATAAGGGTGGTATGGAAAACATGACACAAATGTTACAAGATAGCGCTAAGGCAATGGAGCTTTCAGTAAATCCTGATGTGGGGGCTAATTTGGATATATCTTTGTAGAGGAATCCTATCTAGATGTATATTTTTGCAGAATCAAAGAATATACGTATGGGGAAAAAAGGGAGGAAGAAATGGCTAATTTTAATAATTACAAATGTACTGTGTGTGGTTACACCTATAGGGAAGAAAAGGGTGAAATGCGATGTGATGTAGAACCTGGAACTTATTTTGAGGATCTACCAGAAAGTTTTCGTTGTCCAACGTGCAATCAATCTAAAATGGCGTTTGAGTTACGAAAGGTATGAGGTTATTTTTATCGATACATAGCTGATGGCATAATTACTAATTCATGCTCCCTACCGGTTGGCATTTTTAAATTTTTCATTGTTAGTGCAAGTTTTATAGAGTCCTTTCCATATTTAGCTCTGACAGATTCAACAGCCATTTCTAGGTTGTTGTTTTTTTGTCGTTTTTCATAGCTATTAAAAATATCGAGTTGCTCAGGTGTACAAGCACTTACCAGGTTGATGGCTCTAACTGTGATAGAGCGAATAGAAATGCTCATGTCAAAACGATGCTTAAAAAGATTAAACGCTTCATTTGAGATTTCCCTATAGCTTTGGGTCATGTAACTAAGCTTTGTTTGATATTCACGTGTGAAAAGATTTGAATCTCTAATGCTAATCTGAATGCCTTTTGCTAAAAAATTATTCTTCCTTAATCGGTGTGAAACATCTTGAGATAGTTCTGTAATAACCTGTAAAACTTCGAAATTATTAACAAGGTCATCAGTACACGTTATACCCCTGCCAATACTTTTAGGTGCAGGGAAGTGATTAAATGGTCGAACCCTAGATTTATCTAAACCATTTGCATATTTCCACAAATCAACACCATTTTTGCCTAATAATGCTCTTAACATTTCAGGGTCACTGCTTGCTAAATCTCCGATAGTCTTTATATATCTATTATCAAGTTTTCTTCTAGTGGCACTACCCACACCTAATAAATCTTTGGCAGGAAGGTTCCATATTTGATCTTTAAAGCCCTCCTTTGTAATGCAAGTAATGGCATCTGGTTTTTTCATGTCGGAGCCTAATTTTGCAAAAATCTTATTAAAAGAAACACCTACAGAAACTGTTAACCCTATTTCTTTTTTGACAGTTGTTCTAATACTTTCAGCTATTTTTAAGCCATCACCTAATAAATCTTTGCTACCAGTAACATCTAACCAACACTCGTCCATTCCAAATGGCTCTATTAAGTCTGTGTAGCTATAATAAATTTCTTTGACTAAAGAAGAAAATTTTAAATATTCTTCGTACTGAGGGGGTACTATAATTAAATTTTTACACTTTTGTTTTGCTTTCCAAATTACTTCACCAGTTTGAACACCAAGTTTTTTGGCGAGTTGGTTTTTGGCAAGAACTATACCGTGGCGGTCTTCTTGCTTTCCGCAAACAGCCACTTCCTTATCTTTTAGAGCTGGGTTTAATAAACACTCAACTGAGGCATAAAAATTATTAAGGTCACTGTGTAAAATTATTTTTTCCATTTTGACCGCTCCTGTTGACATTCGATTGGTTCATTGATATTATATTTAGAGAACAAATGTTCATTTAATAATAACGTGAACGTTTGTTCATTGTCAAGCAAAATCAAGAAAAGGAGAAAATTATGCTTTTTAATGAGAAGTTGAAATCTTTACGAAATGCACATGAGATGACGCAAGACATGCTATCAGAAAAACTTGGTATAACTAAACGTGCACTTGCGAATTATGAATCGGGTAAGGGCTTATTAAAAAAATAACTGATCAAGTTTACATAATCACGAAAGTTTTT
>CAZTHU010000140.1:0-5860 GCA_964613575.1 uncultured Eubacteriales bacterium
GAGTTTTCTTTATTAAAATTTTTCTTACTTATTTTTATTATGCTCTCATAATAACTGTTTTCTATGTTATATCCATTTTCTGTACCTGTTCGTAAAACGCTTATGCTGTATTCTGGAGTTGCTATAAATGGTGCAAGAGGTACCGACATATAACTAACATTTGAAAGATTGCCTGATTGGGTATTGCTTGATTCCATGAATATAAAGCCAGTTCCCCATGAGAAACTTGTTGGGGGAGATAGAATATATACAAAGTCCGACCAATCATATTTCGTGTTATTTGCGTGCCTTGTAAAATAATTACCGTTAAGTGCAACAAAGTTTTGCGGATCTGGTATGGCGGTATTTTTTATATTGGGTGTACTCTCTGTTCCCCAAAAAATTGAATAATCCTTTTTATGTGAATTATCAAGACCTAGCACTGTTTCTCTAGCAGGCAATAGTACGTATTTAAAGTGTAGTCCAGCTTTAATAGAGCGGTTTAGTTTTTGTTGAAGACTTTGATTTGATTGGAGAAAATGGTTAGTGATGTTTGAGGTTGAAAGATTATATCTTTGATTTAAAAGAGGTACAGTCCAAGGTTTGGGGATGAAATAAAAATCTTTTGCCGGGGTTCCGCCCCAATCAAGCCAAGGAAATGCAGGATTGTCAAAATTAGCACCAGTCAAGCTATGGCCAAGGTATCGGTGTTCTTCTTGGGGAGGTGGGTTTTCGCCTTGGTATGTTCTTGTAGCTGGCCTGTTTCTAGTATCTTCGTGTTCATCTCCGTATACGATGTACATTCCGTCTAAAGGGTTTAGGAGATTTTGGGGATCTGTTATAGCTCTTTTTATAAATTTTTCGTTAAATGATCTGCCTGATATATTTTGAGATTGTATAGGGATTAGTTCACTTTTGCTGTAGTTGATTGAAAAATCTCTATCAATTAGTTCTTTTGCTTCTTCAACTGTTTTAGGCATATTATGAATGTTTATTGCAGTTATTGGTGATGCTTTAGTTTGAAGAGTAGTGAGAATTGAAAAAAATGCAAAACTAAATGCAAAACTAAATGTAAAAATAGAAGCTAAGAATTGTTTTTTTTTCATAAGAACCTCCGTTAAACTTAGTTTGTTCCAATTCCTACCATCGATAATACTCACGCCACTACATGCTGAGAGGCACTTTGTGTATAGTGAACGTAAGATTCCTGTTTATTTCCATATAGTAACAACGATTAATGTAGCAAAGTAGTCTGAAATTACACTTGCTTTACGCTCACTACTTGTTCCTGATTCGAAAGTTTTGAGTTCTAATTCTAAAGTAGGTTTTTGTTTTTTATTTATGTATTCAACTATCTTAGAGGTTTGTTCTTTTGAAAATTGTTGACTTAAAATATCTTCAACTTCTTGGACTTGGTTTTGAAAATGATTTTCGTCAAGCTTAAAATTGTCTTGACTCTCTTTTGCTCGGCGTAAATGAATTATGATGTCAAAGGCTTCTTCATGTCTTCTTGCATCTATTTTAGTTATGTTAAAAAGGCTTGAATTTTTTCCTACGATATTTGTGGTAAAAGAGTAGAATGTATCAGTTTCATAACTTCTAGAACTAGCAGAATAGCCATCTAGGAAAGAGTCTTTATCGGTTTTATAGTCATAGACATTTATTACAGCGGTGGATGCCTCTGCTCTTGTTAGGTGAGAAATTGGACGGAATAGTCGGTAAGGACCTTCCACATAACCTTTGAGCAGGTTGTGATTATATACTGTATCCATATATTTTCGGGTTTCAAGGGTGGGACGAACATCATCGAAAATCTGTGCGTCGGATACCTTTGTATCAAGTTTTAAAAACTTACATATAAGCGTTGCCATCTCAAGGCGTGTTATTTTTTGTTCGAGGTCGAAATTGTCAGTTGGGCATATTAAACCTAATTCAAAAGCCCGATGCTGATAGTTTCCATACCAGACATATTCATATGCTTCTTGACGTTTATCATTGGTTGCTAGCAGAAGTGTTAAAAATTCCGCTCTTGTGATTGTTTGATTAGGGCGAAAGGTGTTGTCGCTATATCCGCTTACTCCGCCTAGTTTATAAAGTCTAAATACTGGGCTTAAGTACCAGGCACCTTTGTCTATATCCTTGAATTTTTGTAGCATTTCATTTTGGTTGGCAAAGCTAGGTGCTATAATGCTTGAGCATATAAGTAGGCACGAAAAAAATAGGGCTAAACAAATTTTTTTTAGCATAAGTCACGCTCCTTAAATTTTTTTTAGGGATGCAAAAATGAATTATTCATAACATAAAAATTATATCATAGTTTTTATGTTTGGTCAAGATGAGAATTTTGACGTGATTTTGTTGGAAGCTAAGATGCTTTATGAATTCTGTTTTTATTGACTTATCGTCAAAAATAGTTTACAATTGTTAAATTGTTAATATATTTTTTAGGAGTGTGTGATGAATATATCTGAAGAAATTGTTTTAATAAAAGATTCTAAGAAGGGAAATTTAAAGGCGTTTGAATTACTAGTTTTAAACTATCAACAAAAAATCTATAATTTTGCTCTTTTCTTTTCTGAAGATCAAAAAAGGGCTTTGGACATGTGTGAAGATATCTTTTGTGATTGTTTCAATAATATAAAAAAATATCATAAAGAAACACCATTTTTACTATGGATTTATAAAACTGCTATTAAAAAACATGTAAGAATAGATGGAAAACTAATTGGAAATATGAGCAATGATATAAATAAAAAAGAAACAGATTACAAAGAGGATTTAATGTCTCAAATAAGAATAAGCACAAATCTTTTAGGACCTGAGGATCATGATTTAAGGGTGGCGTTTACTAATGCTATAATTTATTGTATTAATAAACTAGATAAACACTCAAAGCTATTTGTAGTCTTAAAAGATTTTCAGAATTTAAGCTATACTCAAATTGCAGGGATACTAAATGTTGAATCAAATATAGTTAAGGTAGCAGTAATTGATGCTAGAAAGAAATTTGAAACCGTTATAACTAAAAACAAAGACTTGTTTTTGACAAAAAAAATTTAAGTTAGCAGGAGAGTTTATTTATGAATAGGTGTCAAGAGTATCAGAAGATGGCTCATTTATATGTGGATAATGAATTGAAAAATGTAGAGAAGGTTCAGTTTGAGAAACATATTGAGTATTGTGAAGTTTGTAAAAATCGATATGCAGAGATTGTTTCTTTGAAGACCTTGATATCTAATTTTATAGAGCAAGCTCCATTGGTTGATATTAGCAAAGAGGTTTGTGAAAGGATAAGCGAAAAAAATATAGCAGAAAAAGAACGAAGCAAGTTGAGATTAAGTAAAGGTTTTAAGATTGTTTTAGCAACGGGTGCGATGGTGGTGATCGCATCTGTTAGCGTTTTGATAAATCCCTTTGAAATATCATTTTTTAATACGGTGAAAGAGGAAGAGATTGGTAAAAACAATGATGAAAATTTTGATAAAGGTTCTAATAGATCGGAATTATTAATTAAAAAAGTTGAAATGCAAGAAAATGAGAATTTTGATGATTCCGAGGTTAATGATTTGACAGACCGTAGTGAAGATAACATTGAAGACGAGTCTGAAGAAAAAGACGAGGACGAGGATAAGACTGATGGTGAAAGTGAAGATTCTGAGAATTATGAGGATTTAAATACACTAGAGCCTGAAGACAATACACAGATACAGCAACCAATCCCACAGCCAACGCCTCAAACTGAGGATTATACACCAGAACCAGAAGAGCCACCTGAAGAGACTTCTAAAGAAGATGCCTTTAATTCCTTTATTATTGATCATGAAGGAAATAGGGCAATGGTTAAAATACGAGCGCTTGAGGCTAGTAATTTTTCTGAAAATAGATTTAGAACATATATAACAATATACTCTATGGAGCCAAGGCGGTTATTAAATTTTTTAGATGATTTTTCAACAGAGTTTAGAATTTCATATCAAAACACCGAAACTCAAACTTCGAATTTAGAAGAACCGTTTACAGTTATGTACTATGATATAAGAGCCGCTAATTATAATAGGCTAATTAGAAGGTTAAAGCGAATGGAAATACCTAATCCAACAGATTTTGAGAACGCCACTGCAGGGGATGATATAAATTTGACGATTCAAATATATTATAGAGAAACTATTTAAGATGTAACGTATAAATGTACGTGATTTCGTTTTTCTATCTATACCTGTGTGAATAGTAACATTTTCGTAGCTTGAAGCAAATATTTGACAAAAAAAAGGCTTGAATTTAATAGGTCATTGGTATATTATTAGCTTGTTAAAAGGGTGTATTCATACACTCTTTATATTTTGCTAGGGGTGATGGATAATTTATGAGTGAGATTACTTATTATGAAAGATTAGGCTTAAATAATGATGCTGTGGCAATAGATATAAAAAAAGGTTATTTTAGGACGATAAGAAAATATCCACCTGATAAGTATCCTAATGAGTTTTTAGAAATAAGAAAAGCGTATGAGACGCTAAGTGATCCCGATGAGAAAAAAGTTTATGATGATTTTTTAAGCCTACCTATAGAGGTGAGGGATAAATATAAAAAAGCGCTATTATTAAATGAGGAAGGTTGGATTTCTAATGCGATTAATATTCTTCAAAGCATAAGCAAAAGCTATGGTATTTATCCTAAGGTACAGATACTACTTGCGGATCTTTATAAAAATGAGCGGAAAACAAATAAAGCAATAGATGTTTATAAAGAATTAACTAAAGAATATCCCGATAATGCATTCTATTGGGAAGGTTTAGGTACGCTTTATTCTCTACGTGGTTGGTCAAAGAAGGCTAAGGACGCTTTGGAAAAATCATTAGAACTCGATAAAAACGCGGAATCTGTTTGGGTCGAATTAATAAACTTATGCAAAAACACAAAAAGACTAGAGGACGCTCATCAAACAATTGTCGAAATGTTCTCGCACTTTGAAAATGGGAAGTTAGATACACAAATATATATAGAAGCTATATACATATATGCCTTGATGAATGACCAACAAAAAGCACTTGATAAGGCGACTCATTTAAGAAATAATTATAATAAAAAGCAAATTGACCAAACTGCAAATACGATTGTAATGATAGCGATTGAATTGTTTAATTTAAATAGTGAAGGTGAACAAATATTGGTTAATTCAGCCTTTGAAATTTCTCCAGAGAATAAATTTATAAAAAGTATATATGAGGTATATAAAAATTGCTTTAATTGCTTTAAGGAGATAGAACAGCTTAGGAAAAAACAAAAAATTGGTGCTAAGATGCATAAAATTTTAAAACTTAGTGTTTTAGAAAATAATGGTGTTTGTGATGATAGTATAGAAGGAGAACTATTATTAGAAGAAAGTTATATTTTAGATGCACCTGAAGGCTATATCGAAGAGGTAAAAGGGATTAATAACAGTTCCGATATTTTATATAATCAAAACAAAGGGTTTTTTGAATTGATTGCAAAATACAATCCAAATATTGCAAATGCAGATGATAAGTTAGAATATAACTACTTAAAGCTTAAACTTGAAAAAGTAAAAAAACACTTTGATTTAGATGAAGATTATGTGAAAGATGTTGAAGAGCTTATTGCTATAGAAAGGGAACATGGGATTGATCCATTAAATTTAGAACTAGGTGAACCTTATGTTCATGAAATGGAAAAAGTAGGTAGGAATGACCCTTGTCCTTGTGGCAGTGGGAAAAAGTTTAAAAAATGTTGTGGTTAGAAGGGGTGTAAGATTTGATTGATTTTGAAAAAGAAATTGAAAAATATGATTATTTATTTGAAACTGGCGAAGCTGATTTACTTAAAACAGATATTCAAATAGAGTCAGTACAAAGGTTAAGTG
>CAZTHU010000141.1:0-5858 GCA_964613575.1 uncultured Eubacteriales bacterium
CTATTTAAGTGGCTAAAACATCAAGAAATAAAAACAGCAACTAGAGTTGCAGATATTGGAGATATAGAGATAAATGCAAAAGAGAATGTTAAGGATTTACTGTCATTAAACTATGTTGTTAATGAATACAATCGCACCAAAAACCTTGATGCAGCAATTGTTAACTTTAATATGTTCTTTGAAAAACGCCTTAATTTAACAAACACTAATCACAAGGATGAAAAAAGCAAACTAAACGATTTTGTGAAAACCAACGAAACAAATAATACTTTTAAAAAATGGATGAAAGATGCTAATATTAAGAAAATGCTAGATTTAGCACTCCAAAACAACAAGGTAAAAGCTAGACAAATATAATACCTATTGTAACGAAGAAGTTACTGTTTACTCGCACTAAAGCTACTTGACATATATAGAGGAAGTCAATATAATGATTACGGGACACTTAATATGTTCACTTAAAAACAAGGGGAGTTTTTTATGACAAGTATTAATAAGCATATGCTAAGCATAAATCAAAAACACAAGAGAACAATAGCGTTTGAAGCCTATTATAATACACAAAACACAAAAAATATAACAACTCCCCCAAAAAAAGATGGGCTAACAAACATAAAAACCAGAAGAATAAAAGACCCAGAAGTATTTAAAGATGCAATCATATCAGCTAAAGAAAACAATCCACATTCTGCATTTGTACACGCTTACTCTAGCAAAGAATACGCTAAAATGAAGCTATTTCTTATAAACGATGGTGTAGCAGGAGTTGCAGTAAAACAAGACGGCGATATTGTATCCATCTTTAAAAATGTAGATAAAGCAAAAGAGCAAAATGTCAAGAATGTGGCTGGTACACTAATCTCCACAGCACTTAAAAATGGGGGCAAAAAACTTGACTCCTTTAATGGTTTTTTGCCCAACCTTTATGTACAGTACGGATTTATT
Source organism: uncultured Eubacteriales bacterium (assembly GCA_964613575.1). Classification (GTDB taxonomy): domain Bacteria; phylum Bacillota; class Clostridia; order CAZTHU01; family CAZTHU01; genus CAZTHU01. The sequence continues at coordinate 946 of CAZTHU010000141.1, forward strand.
CCAATTTGCAGTGCTAAATTTGACAAAAGATTTGCGCCCTCTGATTGGAACTATAAGCGAGATGGTATGCCAGATGTCATTTTGTTCAAGCACAACGGCGATAGTATTGAAAAAATAAATAAAAAGCAAGGACACTATCCAAAGTTTGAAGATTATACGATACCAAAATTCCCCAACCTTAACATGGCTGAAAAATTTAGACAACAACAGGTCAAAAGACTTGAAAAAGTTCAAATCGTTCTGACTTAAAAATTTGGCCGTACATTTGTGACTTTAGGCATGATTTAGGCCAAAGATTTTATACATAGCATTAATTGGAGGTAACTATATGGATTACAAAAAAGAACTTGACTTACAGGTGGACAAAAATTTCCAAAACATAATAGACAAAACAACAGAACTTATCACTATAAAAAGCGTTTATGAAAACCCAAGTGACAACATGCCCTTTGGAAAGGGTAATTTTAATGCGCTCGAATATATGCTAAATCTTTGTAAGACCGAGGGCTTTGAAACAACAAATTTAGATTCTAAAATTGCATTTGCACAAATAGGAAAAGGCAAAAAATTAATTTCTGCGCTTACTCACTTAGATGTTGTCCCTGAAGGAGAAGGTTGGGAATATGATCCATTTAGTAAAAATATTGTAGATGGTACTATTATAGGAAGGGGCGCTAACGATAATAAAGGCCCTGCCATTGCAAGCTTTTACGCATTAAAAGCCATCAAGAACTCTAATCTACCTTTAAACGCTAGGTTTAGATTAATCTTTGGCTGTGATGAAGAAACAGGCTTTAGATGCTTAAACCACTATAAAGAAACTCAAGAGATTCCAGATTACTCACTAGTACCAGACGCAAGCTTTCCAGTTACAAATTGTGAAAAAGGCATCCTATATTTTGATATAGTTAAACACATTAAAAATTCAAGTGTTTTAGAATTCAATTGCGGTCATAGAACAAACATGGTTCCTGCAAATTGTATGATTAAGCTCGTTAAAACACCCAAGATTGAAACTCAAATAAGAGAGGCTCAAAAAGACTTCAAGCTAAGTAAATATTTAACTCTTAATATCGAAAAAGATTTTATTCAGATCAATGCCTTTGGGATACAAGCACACGCAAGCACCCCAGAGAACGGTTTAAGCGCGGCGTTTATAATGTTCTCTTTTTTAAAAAATCTTAATATAGACTGTGATTTTAAAAACTTCATAAACTTTTTTAACTCAAAAATCGCAGATGAAGTTAATGGAGATTCTGCAGGGTTAGGCTTTAAAGATAAAAAAAGTGGTAGCCTTACTCTAAATATCGGTCTAATTAGATTTTTCGAAAACCAGCTAAGAGCAAGTGTAGATATAAGATACCCCATATCCACAAATAAAGACACAATTATAAACAATCTTCAGACCACACTAAAAAACTATTACCTACAAATAGAAAATATATCCGATATACCACCACTATATGTCGATCCGAATTCAAGGCTTGTAAAAGATCTACTCTCAACGTATAACGAATTTATGGGACAAAATCTAGAACCTTTATCCATAGGCTTTAGCACATATGCACACGGGATAGATAACGCAGTAGCTTTTGGCCCAAAATTCCCAAACGAGAACATCGTAGCTCACAACAGTAATGAGTACATAAGCATAGATAGTTTAATAAAAATTACAAAACTATATGCGAGGGCTATGTATAAATTAAGTTTAGAATAAACTGGATTTATTGCATAGTAGTATATAACTAAACAGCTTAGCTATTTATCTTTGATTGTTGCTTGTTGACTACAGTTCCAACACCTCCCCTTACCTCCCTTTCTATCTTAGTAGATAAATTAGCCATTAAATCTATATCGTTTAAAGCAACTTTAGTTTTATTTTTAACGTCATAAAAAGGTCGAACAACAGGACGAAGACGATCTCGATCCTCATTTTCCAAAACGATACCCACAATACCTGTGTTTAGTAAAACAACACTCCCCTTGGGATAAATTGGTACATACTCAAAAAACTCTTCTACTATTCGTTTGTCAAAATATATTCCAGATAAGGATCTTATATATTCTATAGCGTCAGAAACATTTAATAATTTATTTCTCCCATGAAAATTAGCTATTTCATCAAAGCGGTCGCAAATAGCACAAATTTTTGCAGCTTCATCTATTTTATCCCCCTTAATACCGTTTGGGAAACCGCTTCCATCAACATTTTCTCGGTGCATAAGGATTACATTTGTAGTTATTGGTGAAAGGTTCAATGTTTCTACTAGTCTACTATAACCTTTTGTAGGATAAGAATGGAATTCTCTTTTTTCATGAGGTCTCATATTAATTATATCTTTTTTTGCAACTTCTCCTGTAATCTCGAGCTTTCCAAAATCATGTAATATACAACCTGTTACCGTGTCAACTAATTTTTTTTGACTATATTCTAATCGTTTACAAATGAATGCAGCAAATATAGCAACGTTTATAGAATGTTCAAAAAGGCTTATATCTTTTACTCTCATATCTTTAACAGGTATTATATTTTTCGAACTATTTAAAATATCGTTTATGATAAGATCTATAATTTTATTTATATGTGCTAAACTAATTTCTTTTAATTTAACAAAACGCATCGCTTCTGTCTTTATAATGTTTTTTGACTCTTCTTTCGTTTTTGAAATATCAACTTCATCATTAGTGGCTTTTTCAGATAACCCTCCTTGATAAATTCCATTTACACCAGAACCCTCATTTTCTATATTGTCCTCCACAAAAATTTGATCAATTCCTTCACTGATTAACTTTTCAATAAACTTTGTTTTTAATTTAATACCTTTATTTAAAAGAACCTTTCCTCTATTAGTAACTATGTCTTTGGCTAAAATTTCATTACCCTTTATATCTTCGACTTTTATATTCCTCAAAAAATCACACCTTTCACTTTATATTTTTAAAAAATGTCTTACTGTAATTTTTCTAATAATAAAATCTTCTAATTTTTGTATCGTTAAAAACTACCAAATACTTTAGTAATACATTTCTTATGTCCATTAACTTTAAACTTTATAAAATATTAAAATCTGCGCATTCAAAATCAGCATTAAAATTCATATAGTAAAAAAACACGTTATATTTTGTGTAAACGCTAAGTTTTCTGTTTATAATTTGATTTCTTTGTTGATAATAGCTTTGTTTTGAAAAGCTTGAAGTTCTTCGAATTTGGTCTTATCAAATTCACTATAATTTTTTAAAAAACTTGTTACCCCATGTGGTCTAAAGGGAATTAATCTTGCGGGTCTATCAAACCCTATCTTGTGTAAGAAATTTGAAATTTTTAGAATTTCTTCTTCAGTATCATTAAAACCCTCAACCAAAACAGTTCTAACTTCTTGCAACAATTTTTTTGACGCTATTTTTGTAATATTTCTTAGTATCTGCTTGTTGTCTTTTCCTGTAAGTTTGATATGTGTATTACTATCAAAGGCTTTTAGATCAACTAAAAATCCATCTGTTACAGCACAAAATGGTTCTATGAACTCCTCACTAAAAAGAGCATTAGTATCTAACATAGTTGTAAGGGCTGTTTCTTCCTTTATAATCCTTAAAAGCTCTAAAACAAACGGTGCATACAATGTGCACTCACCACCTGATAAGGTTATTCCTTCAATGAAGTCTTGATTTTGTTTTATTTTCTCAACTAGCTCACTAACACCCATACAAAAAGCTTCATATGACCCTACACTATGAACTGATGATTTAATATATTTTTTGTTACAATAATCGCAAGCGTTACAAAAAGTTTTCGTTTCAGGATTGTGACAATATAAGCAATCCAGATTACAACCCTGAAAAAAAATAGCAGTCCTGCTTCCAGGTCCATCTACAAACGAAATATCTATTATCTTAGTTATTGGTGCTTTCATAAACGTTTCTAACCTTTCTATCCAAAACTTTACTATTTTGTATACTGTCTACTCCAAGCTTTACCGTATCTTCTCTGATTTTTTGATTATTCTTATAGGCTTTAATATCGCTTTTTTTAATTAAATACCCCGTAATCCTTATAAATTCAGAATTTTGGGTATTAACTGCCATTACTTTAATTCCATTTTTAAATGCTCCTTTAATAATGTTTAAAACAGCAGTTAGGTTTTCCTTTGCAGTTTCCTCTAGCACATAGATATCACTAACACCTGCATCAAAGAATTTATGGAGCCTTCCTTGAAGTTTGATTTGCTCTATGAGCGATGGTTCATACCCTGCTTTAAATCGAACGCCTGCAGTTGTCTCTATATCTGTGTCTATTCCAGATTGAGCATGAAAAGCAATCTCACCTTGATAACCCTCGCAATATTCTCCCTTATATGATTTAATAAGTTCATAGGTTTTTTTTATTATTTTAAGCGAAAGCTCATCCGCCTCAAGCACTTCACCCATTTTTTGTCCACCCGTTAATTTCTCGACACATTCAAAAAGACCGAAAATCCCTGCCATAGATGTAAACTTTGATAAATCTATCAAACCCTCTTTTGCTAGAAAAGAGTTTTCAAAAAATTTTGACTCTTCTACAATAAATCTAGCTCTAGCATTTATTAAATCAACTAGATGAAATACCGCGTTTGGAAGCTTATCAGAGAAAAAATCCTCTTTTGAAACTGATGTTTCCGCTATTTTCTTTAAATTCAAACGAACAAGCGTATGACTTCCACCACCAATTTTTAGAGAATTAAAACAACTAGCTATACCATAATTATCTCCTAATTGTTCTTGAAGCTGTTCATGATTTACAAAGTATGGCTTACCTATCTCTAAGGCTGTTTTAATTCCAATCATTAGAAAACTATCAGGTGTATCATTAGAAGCTTTCAAGGAAAGATTTGGCACAGTATTTTTTAGCTCCAACTCCACTTCTAGTATCACCTTGC
>CAZTHU010000142.1:0-5849 GCA_964613575.1 uncultured Eubacteriales bacterium
TCTTGCAGCCTCTACTGCTGCATTCAAAGCTAGGATATTTGTTTGAAACGCTATCTCATCAATAACTGTTATGATTTTTGCTATATCGTCACTTGATTTTTTTATTTCTTGCATGGATACATCCATTTCTTGCATTTTACCCATTCCTTGATGCGCTGAATGCGAAGCCTCCTCTGATAGTTCATAAGCTTGCATAGTATTATCAACATTTTTCTTTGCATTTGAGGATGTTTCTTCCATTGCTGCAGAAGTTTCCTCGATTGATGCCGCTTGTTCCGTGCTTCCTTCTGCTAGTTGCTGAGATGCCGATGATAATTGACTTGATGCTGATGAAACAAAATTTGATGTGACTTTTAGTTTTTCTATTATGCTAAGTAAAAATTTAATAATTTTATCTATATACTTATATATCACACTTGATATAACAAGAATAAACAATATTGATAAACCAACCATCAATCTAGTTGTATTCGCAATATATCCAAGTATATCTTCTCGATTTTGAAGTACACTTATGTAACCAGCATAATCACCTGTATAATTTGCAAATGGTATTGATATTATGGCCTTTGTTTCGTCGTTAGAATATTTTACCAACATATCTCCATTTACTAATTGAGATTTATCAGTATCCGTTAAATCTATTTCAAAATTATTACTATCAGCTGTACCTACTAAAAACTTCTGTTTGTTATCCCTATCTGCAACTGAAATAGTAGTATCATTAAAGGTATATATAAAGGAATCACCGTTATAATTTTGTTTGATTTTGTTTAAAAAGGTTTCGCCAAAATCTGAGCCATATTCTACCGAACCGATATGTTCGTTTTCATAAAACATAGGAACGACCGTCCTAAACCCATAACCGCCTCTTCCCTCTTCTAATCCATAAATAATTTTTTTCTCTGCATTACTTTCATTTACCGTATACCTAAACTCTTTAAGGCTATCACCGTATCTATCAATCATGTGCAATCTTAAAAATGAAGTAGAGTCTGGAAGGTGAAATTGAATTTGACTAACTTCATTTTTTATGGCCTCGTAGGAAGGTAACAGAACATCAATTAGGCCTTCTCTATCTCTTTGTGCAAACATTCTTCTTATATTTGTGTTGTTAGCCAAAGCTAATACAGAGATTCTTGAAATAGTTAACTGTGATTCAATTTCATTATTTACAAATCTTTTTATTTCTTCATATCTTTCCCTTTCTTGCAATAAAACATTTGTTTGTGTTTGCCTAATTATTACGAATGTAAAAACAGAAAAAATTAATATAGTTGTCGATAGAATTGCTAATATAATTCTAAACTTCAAACTCTTATTTTTCATGCATACACCAACCTTTTCTTTTTGAATATTATTATCGTATTCTTCGCGTTCCTCTTATTTCAAGAAACTTAGTTTTTGTAGGAATCTTTTTTTCTTCCCTAGATTTATCCCTAATAGTACATTTTTATATTAACTTAAACAAACCTTTTTTTAACTTAAAAAAGGTTTGTTTAAGTTAATATTTTGTTGTTTCTCATCTATAAGTAGTTTTATTTACCTATTTTAGTAATCCAAAACGCATAATTGCATAATCTATATAGATTATGCAATTCAAAATTAAAGAAATCGACTATTACCCATAAAAAGAAATCTTAGCTTTCAGGTGGGGGGTCGCTTACAATTTCAGTTTATCTTTAATAAATTAGAAATCGTTGTGTGTAGAGCTATCCCCATCTTAAAGCTAAGAGAACGGTATTCATATCACGTAGCATCGTGAATGCTAGTATAATTTATTTTTCTAAGAAATCTTAATTTTACTTTACACAGAGTGCCTCTTTGCGTGTAGAGGCGGGAGTTATATCGATGGTAGGAATCGGATAAATTACAATCCAAGACGCCGAAGGCTATTTAGCAATATGCTTAAAAATGTTCTAATTTTTGTAATTTTAAAGTCTTTTCAAGGAATCAGGAGCATAGTTCCTTTTGCTAGGTTGTCAAAGTCGATTTCTTCATTTACGTTTGTTATGTCTGCTTTATTAATTTTGTATTTTTTGCAAATATCCCATAAGAATTCGTTTTCCTTTGTATAATATAGCTTAATTGTTGAACTAGATTCATCCTCCTTATCTAAAGTATCAATTTTTTCTATATCTTGAGCGCATAATATTTTTTTTCTTTCTAGAATAGTAATTTCTAATGCTAGACTTGCATTAAATTCTACTTTTTCTTCATCCGCACAAGAGGCAAACACATCTTCTGTGATAAGGCTTAACCGTATATCATCAGTTGTACAATCAAAATCATAATCTGTTTGAATGGTTTCTTCGAAAGGTAATTCGATTTGTATTCCTTTTGGGGAATCATCCTCGGAGTCTGGTATTAGTATACCGCGCATATTTAGTGTGCCATTTAAAAGTATGTCTTTTTCATTAACAGAATGATTGAAGTCTATATTTGAATTTGTTATATAAACATCTTTGAAGTTACCAACACCTTCATAAAGAGAGCTTAACTGCAAGGTTTTTTTGTAATTATGCATATTCACAAGTATTTCTAGCTCTTGAGACTCAATTTTTTCATTAGCATCAGTAAAATACGCATCTTGTACATATTGAAAGTCGATTTCTTCGTAAACCTCAATAAAAGATTCAAATTTAGATCTTAACTCTAGAACTCTAAGCTCACCGTCATCATCATCAACTCCTTGAACTTCTATGTCTTTAAGTTGAGAGGTCACGATGTATTTAAGCCCTTGAGGAATGTTATCAAGGTTTATAATTTTTTCTTTTTGGAACTGAATATCTTCAACTATTAATTCGCCTTGTGTTGATATATATCCAATTTTAGCGCTAATATCTAGTTTTAGCGTTAAACCGTCAGTACCTTCTTCGAATGAGGAAGTATAACTTGAAATATTAGAAAATGCTATATCTTGGATTTCATCTTTTTCAAAAGGTATCTGTATTGTTTCTTCTACTTCAAAATCCTGTTGCTTTATATCTACTAATGTAGATGCTAGAAATTTATTTGTTAAAAGTTGTGCATTGTCTCCACAGTTTGCATCGATAAGATATTTTTCATATTGCCATTCACAAAATATGCAATTAAGATTTAAGGCTACATTTAAGGATATTTTTTTGGAATTAATTACGGAATAATCAACCTTTTCGAGTGTAATCCCTGTGTTTACATACTTGTCTTCACAATCAAAATCATCTCCTCTAATAAATCCTTCAAAATTTATATTGCCTGATAAAATCTTGATACTAGAGAATGGATCATCTGAAATATATCCGATATTGTACCTTAAGACCCCGTCAACGCTAATTCCTGCGTTAACCTTTGAAAATCCTTTGTCTGCAGGAAATAGATTTACAAAAACTACTTTTCCTATTCCGCTAATGGAATCTGGTACAATAACATATTCATCTACAAATATATTCTCTGACTTTTCTTTAATTTTCACTATCTTACCAATATTATCTTCTAAAAATTCACCAGTCATTTTACCACCTTTCTGACAAAGCTTTTGTCAATTTTTTTTTACATTATAAATTCTATTTTAGAGGGGTAGTTATTAGAACAAAAAATAAAAAAATTAGGGGGACAGGTTAGCTTTTTTAACCTCATGGTAAGTTAAAGTTAAATATTGGTTTTTGGTGTATGGTGTTATATAATAAGTTATGGTATAATAATTACTAGCTGATTAGTTCACATGATGGAAGTTTCTTCTAGGGTATGTGTGTCTATTGTAAAGTGAAAACAAAGGCAATTGACTAAATTTTAAAAAGGAGTTAATATTTTTATGGAACAAAAAATAATGCCTTATGGAATAAGTAACTATAAAGAAATTATCAATTTAAATGCATACTATGTAGATAAAACAAAATATATAGAATTATTAGAGCAAAGAGAAAGATATTTATTCTTTGTACGCCCACGAAGATTTGGGAAGAGTTTATTCGTATCAATGCTAGAAACATATTATGACATACACGAGAAGGAAAATTTTGACAAATACTTTGGGAGCTTGTATATAGGGCAAAATAAAACAAAGGACGCGAATAAATATTTAATACTAAAATTAGATTTTTCCACAGTAATAACAGAACAAGGATCTGATATGATAATAAAAAGTTTTGATGAAAAAGTAGTGAACTCGGTAAGTTCATTTATGCAAAAGTATAAAGATATATACAAAAAAGATTTGCCACAAGATAAAAACAATGCAATTTTTGCATTAGAATATTTAATATCACAAACAAAACTATTAAATAAGCAAATATATATGCTTATAGATGAATATGACAATTTTGCAAATAATATAATGTCATCAGATAAAGAAAATTACGAATCATTAATGCATAAAGGTGGATACGTAAGAACATTTTACAAGACAATAAAATTTGGAACGGGCGAAGGAGTAATAACTAAAGCATTTATTACAGGTGTAACACCAATAATGCTAGATGATGTAACAAGTGGAGCTAATATGTTTACCCAATTAGCATTAAATGAAAACTTTAATAGTATGCTAGGACTAACGGAAGAAGAAATAGAAAAAATAATAAAATCTTATAAACTAGATAAAATAACAGACACTAAAGAACTAAAAAAAACATTGAGAATTTATTGTGATGGTTATAAATTCAATAAAGAATCAAAAAAAGGATTGTATAATACAGATATGGCAATATATATATTGAAAAGTTTAGTTCAAGACAAAAAATATCCTGATGAAATTATAGATGCAAATATAAAAACAGACTATAAAAGATTAAGAAATATAGCAGAAAAAATAATTAGTAAAGAAGAACTAGTGAAAATAATAGAAAAAAATGAAATCGGAGAACTCCAAATAAAAGAAAGGTTTAATCTAGAAAGCTTATATGATGAGACAGAAGCATATACAAATACAAGATCATTGCTTTATTATTTAGGGATGCTAACAATAAGTGGGAAAGAAGAAAATGGGGTAACATTAAAAATTCCAAACATAGCAATAAGAGAATTATATTTCGAATATATAACAAAAATATATAACGTAGAAGCAACAGTAAAATATGACAAATTAAAAAGTGCAATGAAAGAAATGAGACTAAACAAAAATCTACAACCAATATTAGAACAATATAAATTATTGCTAAATAACCTATCAAATAATGATCTGAAAGACTATGATGAATTAACAAGCAAAATATTATTTATATCATTACTATATATGGACGGAATATATTTGCTAGAAAGTGAAAGACAAGCAAATGGAGGACGAACAGACTTATATGTAAAAGAAAATTTTATATATAAAGAACACGTGAAATACAGATATATTATAGAATTTAAGCACATAAAAATGAGTGAAATAAAAGGAGATGCCATAAAAGAAACAAAAGAAGAAATATTAGCTAAAAATAAAGATAAAATAGAGAGTCTAAAGAAAGAAGCACAAAAGCAAATTGATGAGTATATAAAAGACTATAATGTAATAAACGATAGTGAAAAAGAGTTGGAAAAATGTATAATAATAACAATAGGACAAAAGTATGTATTGCATTGTTAACAAAGCCACTACCCTAAAGGGTAGTGGCTTTGAGTTTTGAGTTTTAAAGGAGTTTTAAAGGGGACAGGTTAGCTTTTTGGTTAGCTTTTCTTTAAAGGGGACACTTTAAAGGGGACTTTAAAGGGGACAGGTTAACTTCTCTATTAGGGTGTGGAAAGCGGCAAGTAGAGTAGAATTAGTTTGTTAGCATAAATGGAGAGTCTTTGGTTCCGTTGCCTGAAAGTGGTGCAATTTCTCTTACAATTGATATAGCTGGTGCGATACCTCTATCTGAGAAAAAAGGGTCGAAATCTCTAATATA
>CAZTHU010000143.1:0-5806 GCA_964613575.1 uncultured Eubacteriales bacterium
TCATAAGTATATTATATCACATATTATTTGAAAAAGCAAAGGCGGTTTAGTATAAGAAAAATTTGTTAACTTTTTTGGAAGCGTTTTTATTGATTTTAACTAGCTCAATTTATTTATTCTACAAAAGCGTGTATAGTTCCTTCTTTTTTTATTAAAAAATTTAGAAAAAATAAAGCCACCGGTATTGCTTTTCCGGTGACTTCACTTATAAATACTAATTTGTTAATTACTATCTAAGAATTCTGGTTATCTACTAGTATCGCCTAATTTTTCAGTTGGATAAGGGTTTCCAGTATGAGATTGGAATACTTTACGCACGATATTTCCACCAACTTTACCAGCTTCTCTTGAACTAAGCTCACCATTGTAACCTTGTTTTAAGTTAACACCTATCTCAGATGCTACTTCATATTTCATCTGATCAAACTTGCTCTTATTTTTCTTGTTAGCCATTTATGATATCCTCCTTTTTTGCTTAAGATGATGCTTATTGCATCTATGGTATTAGTGTGCTAAAAAAAATAAAAAAAATACTTGAAAAACATACGAAATATATGGGTTTTTAGGGTCTTTTTAACAATTAGAAAGGTTTGATTGAAGCAGTTTTGGAAAGAATAGAATGAGAGTTAAGTAATTGTTTTTCTCTGAATTTTATTGAGTAATTTGAATTTATTCTATAAAGGCGTTAATTTTTTTTTACGTTAGCCGATGATAAAAGTAGGAGAGTAATAGTATTTATTAAGATGTAATTTTTATTCACAGATTATAAAAAGGAGGTTTGTTTATTATGGATGTTACTTATATTAATTCTTTTTTAGAAGCGTGTTCAAGTGTTTTATCTCAGTTTGGTGTTGAATTTAAGTCGGGTAAACCACATCTTAAAGGAAGTTATAAGCTAAAAGATCAAATTGTTGTTATTATTGGTGTAACCGGTCAGTTTAAGGGGCAAGTTGTTTTTAATCTTGACACAGATTCTGCTTTAAAGATTGTATCAAATATGATGGGGGGAGTGGAGGTTAAAAGTTTTGATGATATGAGTAAAAGTGCGCTTTCGGAACTTGTTAACATGATACTTGGTAATACTGCAACTGTTTTTTATAACAAGGGAGTAAATATTGATATTACTCCACCGTCTGTATTAATGGGTGATAATATGTCTCTTACTCCTCAAACGCCTACTATATCTATACCTTTAGAGTTTAGTGTTGGCGGTAAAATGGATCTTGACATAACTTTAAAAGAAAATGAAGCGTAAATGAAAGAAGGGGATGTTTTTGTTTAATATAGTTCTTGTTGAGCCGGAAATTCCTGCCAACACAGGAAATGTTGCAAGAACCTGTTCTGCAATTGGAGCAAAATTACATTTAGTTAAGCCACTAGGTTTTTCTATTGATGATAAGTATTTAAAAAGAGCAGGTTTAGATTACTGGGACGAATTGGAATTAGAGGTGCATGAAAGTTTAGATAAATTTTTAGAAACATACGAGTTTGAAAAGTTTTATTTTTCAACTACAAAAGCAAAAAATACTTACAGCGATTTTGAATATAACAAAGGAGATTTTTTTATATTTGGTAAGGAGACTGCAGGCCTTCCTGAGTCTATTTTGAGTATGAACAAAGATACTCTAATTAGAATACCTATGAAGCAAAATACAAGATCATTAAACCTATCTAATTCAGTAGCCATAGTAGTTTATGAGGCTTTCCGTCAAAATAATTTTTTTGATTTAAATACAGAAGGTTTTTTAAGGGGTGAGGTAAATGGTGAATAAAGAAAGATTAGTTGAAACTTTTTTAGAATTAGCAAAAACTGATAGCCCATCGTTTGATGAATGCCTAGTGCGTGATGTCATCATTAAGCATCTTAAGGAAATTGGTATAACTTATTATGAGGATAAGGCGGGCGATAGAATAAATGGGCGTTGTGGAAATATTATATGTAAGTTAAAGGGGGAGGAAAGCATATCGCCTATACTACTTTCGGCGCATATGGATACTGTTGATCCTTGTATAAATAAAAAGCCTATAAGGCAAGGGGATATTATAAAAACAAACGGAAAAACTATTTTAGGTGGGGATGATCATTCAGGAGTAGCAATTATCTTAGAAACGCTTAGGGTTCTAAAGGAAGAGGGAATAAAGCATGGGGATATAACAGCTGTTTTTACTGTTGCAGAAGAAAGAGGTCTTTTGGGAGCTAAAAATATTAATGTGGCTAAGTTTAATGCTAAATATGGGTTTGTGTTAGATGATGCAGGAGAAATTGGAACATATGCATATATGGCGCCTAGTCAAATTTCTATTAATATAAAGATTCATGGTAAGGCTTCACACGCCGGTGTAGAACCAGAAAAAGGAATAGATGCTGTTCAAATATTCTCCAGAGCTGTGTCTAATATGAATTTAGGAAGAATAGACGAACAGACTACTGCCAATATTGGAATAGTAAATGGAGGTACTGCTACTAATGTAGTTTGTGAATTTTTAGAAGCAAAAGGCGAGGCTAGAAGCTTAAGTCAGGAGAGTTTAGAGCAACAAACACTTCATATGGAAGAATGTTTTAAAGAGGCAAGTAAGCATTTTGGAGGAAGGGTAGAATTTATAACAAATAAAGAATATGATGGTTATTACCATGAGGAAAATGAGTATATTTGTAAGACATTAGAATGTGCAGGAGAAAAAACAGGGATTACTATAAATAGAGTTAAATCAGGTGGCGGTAGTGATACTAATATTTTCAATAGCAAAAATATACCATCAGTAAATCTAAGTGCAGGCATGAAAAATGTTCATACAGTTGATGAAATTCTAGATATAAATGACATGTTAAAGGGTTGTGAATTTCTCAAATCTATTATCTCAACTATTGAATAGTACACGGGGAGAACTTTAATTAAACCAGTGAATAGTGACTAGTGCTTAAAAAATTTAGGGAATTTATTCTAAAAATATTGAAATGTTAGTATATGTGTTGTAGAATGTGATGGTCACATGTGGTGAGTATGTTGTTAAAATACCTAGGGTGTTTTTGGGAAAGTTATGGCTTTTTGTTAAATTTATAAATAAAAGGAGGAATTTACATGAGTGTAAAAATGGGTATTAACGGATTTGGAAGAATAGGAAGATTAGTTTTTAGAGCAGCTATTGAGAATCCACAAGTAGAGGTTTTGGGAGTTAACGATCCCTTTATTTCACCTGAGTACATGGCTTATATGCTAAGATATGATAGTATTCATGGTCAATTTAATGGTACAATTGAGGTAGATGGTAATAAACTAGTTGTAAATGGTAAAACAGTTAATGTTTATGGAGTAAAAGATCCTGTAGAAATTCCTTGGCAAGAATCTGGAGTTGACTACGTTGTAGAGGCAACTGGTGTGTTCACAAGCAAATGCACATTTAAAGGCTGGTGCAAAGAAAGTTGTAATAAGCGCGCCTTCAGCTGATGCGCCAATGTTTGTTATGGGAGTGAATCAAGAGAAGTACACAAAGGATATGACAGTAGTTTCTAATGCATCTTGTACTACAAATTGTTTAGCACCTCTTGCTAAGGTTATACATGAAAAATTTGGAATAGTTGAAGGGTTAATGACTACAGTACATGCTACGACTGCAACTCAAAAAACAGTAGATGGTCCATCTAATAAAGATTGGAGAGGTGGACGTGCTGCAGCAAACAATATTATTCCATCTTCTACTGGAGCTGCAAAGGCTGTTGGGAAAGTTATTCCTGAGCTTAATGGAAAACTTACTGGAATGGCATTTAGAGTACCAACTCTAAACGTTTCTGTTGTTGATTTAACTTGCAGACTCGAAAAGAGTGCAACATATGATGAAGTAAAATCGGCTATTAAAGATGCATCTGAAAATGAAATGAAGGGTGTCTTAGGATATACTGAAGATGCAGTGGTTTCTACGGACTTTATCACAGAGCCTAGAACATCTGTTTTTGATGCAAAAGCTGGAATTTCTTTAAATGATAATTTTGTAAAATTAGTTTCTTGGTATGATAATGAATGGGGATATTCTTGCAAGGTAGTTGATCTTGTAAAACATATGGCAAATGTTGACGAACAGTAATTTTTTGCAATTATAAGAAAAGTCCGCTTTGTCGGACTTTTCTTAATGCATAAGCGAAACTTTAAAATGTAAAAAAGATAGGGAGGGTTTTTGTATGTATAATAAAAAATCGGTAAAAGACATTGATGTAAAAGGCAAAAAAGTTATTGTTAGAGTTGATTTTAACGTACCACTAGATGATGATAGAAGTATTACAGATGATAAGAGAATAGTTGGGGCATTGCCAACTATAGAATACCTGGTTCAAAATGGTGCAAAAACTATCTTAGTTTCACACTTAGGACGTCCTAAAAATGGTTTTGAGGACAAGTTTAGTATGAAGCCTGCAGTTACAAGATTAAGTGAACTTCTTAAAAAAGAGGTAACCTTAGCAAAGGATGTTATAGGACAGGATGCTAAAGATAAGGCAAACAGTTTAAAAGAGTCAGAAGTATTAATGTTAGAGAATGTAAGATTCCACAAAGAAGAGACAAAAAATGATAAAGAATTTGCTGAGCAGATGGCAAGTATGGCAGACATTTACGTGAATGATGCTTTTGGAACTGCACATAGAGCACATGCTTCGACAGCTGGATTAGCTGAGTTTTTACCAGCAGTTTGTGGGTTTTTAATTCAAAAAGAAATAGATTTTATGGGGACAGCTATAACAGATCCTAAAAGACCTTTTGTTGCTATATTAGGTGGAGCTAAAGTTTCTGATAAGATTGGTGTAATAGAAAATCTTATGGAAAAGGTTGATTCTCTAATTATTGGTGGTGGAATGGCTTATACGTTTTTAAAGGCACAAGGTTATGGAATCGGAAATTCTATTTGCGAAGATGATAAGCTAGATCTTGCAAAAACATTATTAAAAAGGGCAGAAGAAAAAAATGTTAAACTTCATTTGCCATTAGAGAATGTTGTAGCAACAGAATTTAAAAATGATACTGAAAAAAAGGTTGTACCTTCAAGTGAAATTCCTGATGGATGGAGCGGAATGGATATTGGTCCAAAGACAATTGAAATGTTTAGTGATGAGATAAAAAATGCGAAAACAGTTATTTGGAATGGACCTATGGGAGTATTTGAGTTTCCTGAATTTGCAGTGGGTACAAAAGAAGTTGCTAGGGCTTTAGCAAGTTCTGGAGCTGTTTCAATAATTGGTGGTGGAGATTCTGCGGCAGCCATAGAACAGCTTGGATTTGCTGATAAAGTAACCCACATTTCTACAGGTGGTGGAGCATCGTTAGAATTTCTAGAGGGTATTGAACTACCAGGAATTGCTTGCTTGCAGGATAAGTAGTAAAAACAGTAGGACTAGTTGGGATTGATGGAAATAAGCAACTAGTCCTACTAAACCAAATATACAGAATAGGCGAAAATACATTTAGGGAGGGTCTTTATGGAAAAGAGAAAAGTAATTGCAGGTAATTGGAAGATGAATAAAACTCCTAGTGAGGCAAGAGAGTTCATAGATAGCCTAAAAGTTTGGGCAAATCAGGTGCAAGATGAAGTGGTTATATGTGTACCTTTTGTTTCAATCAGCACAGCAATCGAACAAACTCGAGGGACAAATATTAAGGTTGGAGCTCAAAATATGCATTGGGAAGATAAAGGCGCATATACTGGAGAGATTTCTGCTTCAATGTTAAAGGATATAGGGGTAGAGTATGTTATTATTGGTCACTCTGAGAGAAGACAATACTTTGGTGAAACTGATGAAAACGTAAATAAAAAAGTTCATACC
>CAZTHU010000144.1:0-5804 GCA_964613575.1 uncultured Eubacteriales bacterium
CAAGAAATACAAAAGTTATAGATATAGTAAATGAACTGTCAGAATACACAATCTCACCTATTATAGTTGACCCTGTTGCAGATGTTGTTGATGCAGAAAAAAATTATAGTATCGAATTTAAGACTTTAGATGAAGTCAAAGATATGGATGCAATTATTTTGGCGGTACCACATAAAGAATTTCAGAGTCTAAAAGAATCCGAAGTTAGAAAGTTATACAAAAACTTGCCAAATAAAAAAAGAGTATTACTAGACATAAAAGGTAGTCTAGGTAAAGAAGAATTTGAATTTGCTGGCTATGCATATTGGAGTTTGTAGAAAGGGGTTAGCGTTATGGGATATGAAAATGTTGTATTTGACAAGAATGTTGTTTTTTTAGTAACCGGAGGTGCAGGGTTTATTGGGTCAAATATTTGCGAAGTACTTGTTAAAAGGGGGCATAAGGTTAGATGTTTAGATAACCTTTCAAATGGCAACGTAGAAAATGTTGATTCATTAATGAATTTTCCTAATTTTGAATTTATTGAAGGAGATGTTCGAAACTACGAAACATGCTTACAAGTAAGTAAAAATGTTGATTTTATTCTCCACCAAGCTGCCTGGGGAAGTGTGCCTAGAAGTATAAAAATTCCCTTAACATACGAAGAAAACAATATAAAGGGAACTTTAAATATGATGGAAGCAGCGAGGCAAAATAAAATAAAAAAATTTGTTTATGCTTCGAGTTCTTCTGTTTATGGTGATCATGATTCTCTACCGAAAAAAGAGGGTGTTGAAGGAACTTTGCTTTCACCTTATGCTCTAACTAAAAAAACAAATGAGGACTACGGGAAATTATATTATAATTTATATGGTCTAGAGACTTATGGTTTGAGATATTTTAATGTGTTTGGTAAAAGGCAAGATCCAGATGGCGATTATGCAGCGGTTATTCCCAAATTTATAAAACAGGCTTTAAGCGATGAACCAGCTCAAATAAATGGAGATGGTACTCAAACTAGAGATTTTACTTATATTGAAAATGTTATAGAGGCAAATCTTAAGGCATGTAAATCAGATTCATTTTCTGCAGGTAGAGTGTTTAATATTGCTTTTGGGGGAAGAGAAACGGTAATAAAACTTTATTATGAGATTTGTAAGCTATTAAATAAAAAACCTAGACCTGTTTTTGGGAGTGAAAGAGCTGGGGATATAAAGCATAGTAATGCTGATATACAAAAAGCAATTAAGTTTTTAGAATATAATCCTGAATATGATCTCAAAAAAGGATTGGAAGCTTCTATAAAATGGTATAAGGAAGCACTTGAAAAATAATTTTGTAAATAGGAGTGAAGTATTATGGGATTCAAAGAAAAAATTTACAACATCTCTCCAATTTTTCTTCAAAACATTTTGGTTAGCGTTTCAGGTTATTTCAAAAACAAAGAAAGATATGGAAGTACTTATTATGAACATTTAACTTTCTTGAGAAAATTTGATACTTTGAAGTTGGAGGAAAAATTAGAATATCAAAGAACTCAATTAATAAATTTTATTAAATACGCATATTCAAACAGTAAATTTTATAAAAATCTTTACAAGGACATAGATTTAGAAAGTATAAAAAGTATAGACGATTTAAAAAAATTACCTGTTGTAGATAAAGAAATGTTAAGAGAAAATATTAAGGATGTTGTTACAATTGCTAAAAAAGGCTCTGTTGAAGGGCATACTGGGGGGACTACAGGAAAATCGTTAGTTGTTTTAACTAAGAAAGAGGATAAAATGAAGCAAATGGCAATGTTAGATCATTTTAAAGAACGCGTAGGCTTTATTCATAGAAAAATGAGGCGAGCTACTTTTAATGGGAAACATATTATACCGATAAATCAAAAATCTAAAAAATTTTGGAGATACAATCTACCTTGTAAGCAGATGGTCTATTCTTCTTTCAATTTAACAGAAGAAAACATTAAGCACTACGTAGATAGTTTAAACAAATTTAAACCACATGCAATAGATGGCTTTTTCATGTCTATTTGTGATGTAGCACACTATATCGAAAGACATAAAATAAAACTTTCTTTTACGCCAATTGCTATATTCCCGACGTCAGAAACCCTTACAAAATCAGGAAGAGAGTTGCTGGAACGTGTATTTAAATGTAAAGTTTATGATCAGTATGCTTCAAGTGAGTTAGCTCCATTTATAACTGAATGTAAGAAGCAAAAGTTGCACGTAGAGCTATCAACTGGTGTTTTTGAAAAATTGAATGAAGAAAGTGACGAGGTTTTGGTAACAAGCTTTATTACTCACGGCACTCCACTTATAAGATATCGTATAGGTGACTGTATGAGTTTTGATACTAGCACTAATTGTGAATGCGGTAACAGTTCTCCTATAGTAAAAAGTATCAAGGGAAGAAGCCTTGATTTTTTATATACTGCTGAAGGTGCAAAAATTAATGGTGGAAATGTAGCAAATCTGTTTAAAAATTTGCCCAATGTTTTAATAAGAGCACAAACGATTCAAGAAAAAATTGGAGAAATAACAATAAAACTTCAAGTTGATAAAGAGTTATACAAAAAAGAATATGACGAAATATTAAAAAATGAGTTTGCAAGTAAATTTGGGAAAAATTCAAAGGTAACTATACAGCATGTAGATGAAATACCTAGAGAAAAAAGTGGCAAATTCAAGTTGATAAAAAACGATGTTGCTAGCTAGGGGGGATGCATATGAATTTACTAATTTTTACTCAAAGTGCTTGGGATGAGACAAACAGTATAGGAAGTACACTTTCAAATATATTTAACAATTTCAAAAATGGTAAAATTGCACACCTTTACTGTAGAGCAGCTCAACCAAACAACAATGTATGTGTGAGTTATTATAATATTTCTGACAAAGACTTATTAAAAAATGTTTTTTCGAAAAAAAAAGAAGTTGGTAAGACTTTTAATTTTGAATCTTATAAAGAAACTAATGGGAACATGCAAAAGAAAGAAACAGAAGAAGAGAGAGTTTACAATTTTTTCAGAAAAAGACCTTCGGTCATTGCAAAGTGGGGAAGGGAAATGCTTTGGAAGACGAGGGGGTGGAAAAATAACAAACTAGAAAATTTCTTAAAAGAATTTAGTCCAGATATAATATTTGCGCCTTGTTTTTCAAATTATTATCCGCATGAAATTTTATGGTATATACAAACTTTGACAAAAGCAAAGGTTGTTTTATTTCATGCTGATGATTATCTTTCGTATAAAGGATTAAATTCATCACCTTTAGATTATATAGATAAAATGATACGAGCAAATATTGTGAAAAAAAGTATAAAACAATCCAATTTAAACTATTGCATCTCTGAAGAGCAAAAAGAAGAGTACGAAAAAAAAACAGGACAAAAAATGAAGATATTGTTTAAAGGTGGTAATTTTAATATAAGACCTGTGACTAAAGAAGAAACTGAACAAAAACCAGTACGGATTGTTTATATGGGTACGACGGCTTATGGTAGATGGAAAACATTAGCTATGGTTTCTGAGGCTATACAAAAACTTAACAAAGATTCTAAAGATTTTGAGTTATCAGTATACTCACAATATAAACCATCAAAAAAAGAACTAAAGACTTTTGCTTTACCAGGTGCTTCTGATTTTATGGGTAAAGTAGATTCTTCAAAAGTACCAGAAGTTTTAAGCCAAGCAGATATAGTATTACATGTTGAATCATTTGAAAAAAAAGAAAGATTAAAAACCAGATTGTCTTTTTCTACAAAGATTGTTGATTGCTTAAAAAGTGCAAAGGCAGTGTTGGCAGTTGGATGGGAAGAGGCGGCTAGTATTAATTATTTTATGAGAAATGATGCAGGATTTGTTGCAACTAATAAAGATGAGATAATTGAAGTATTACAGGAAATTAAAAATAACCGAAAACTTTTAGATGAATATTCTCAAAAAGCTTGGCACTGTGGTAAAAAAAATCATCAAATAGAAACTATTCAAAAAAGTTTTTACAATGATTTAGAATCTTTACTAAATAAAATTTAAAAAAGGGGACGATGAAATGTTTAATGATAAGGTTTTGCTTATAACTGGTGGTACCGGTAGTTTTGGACATGCTGTAATGAAAAAGTTTATAAATACTCAAATAAAAGAGATACGTATTTTCTCAAGGGATGAGAAAAAGCAAGATGATATGAGAAAAATATACAAAAGTGATAAATTAAAGTTTTATATAGGTGACGTTAGGGATATTTCTAGTGTTAAAAATGCTATGCACGGTGTTGATTATATATTTCATGCAGCGGCGCTTAAACAAGTCCCATCTTGCGAATTTTTCCCATTAGAGGCAGTTAAAACAAATGTAATTGGAACAGATAATGTATTGAGCGCTGCGATAGAATATTCTGTAAAAAAAGTAATTTGCCTGTCTACCGATAAGGCGGCGTATCCCATAAATGCAATGGGAATTTCAAAAGCAATGATGGAAAAAGTTTTTGTGGCAAAGTCTAAAACAGTAGCGCCAGATAAAACACTCATTTGCGGAACAAGATATGGGAATGTTATGGCATCAAGAGGTTCTGTAATTCCACTATTTATTGAGCAAATAAAAGAAGGTAAAGCTATAACCATTACAGAAAGTAATATGACAAGGTTTTTAATGAGTTTAGATGAAGCAGTAGAATTAGTAGCTTTTGCATTTGAAAACGCTAAAGCTGGTGATATAATGGTTCAAAAGGCACCAGCTTGCACGATAGGTGTTTTAGCAACAGCATTAAAAGAACTATTTAAATCTAATATTGAGATAAAAAATATTGGGACTCGACATGGTGAAAAGCTATACGAAACATTACTTACTAAAGAAGAAAAATTAAAGGCTAAAGATTTGGGAAACTTTTATAGTATTAGCGCTGATAAAAGGGATTTAAACTACGATAAGTATTTCGTGGAAGGTAACCAAGAGTTAACTGAGATGGAAGAGTATAATTCATTCAACACAAAAAGGTTATCTGTACAAGAGGTAAAAGAGAGATTGCTGGAATTAGATTATGTTAAAAATGAGATTAAAGGGTGGCGGTAGATTTGAAAATATTAATAACTGGTGCAAAAGGTTTTATAGCTAAGAATCTTATAGCAACACTTAAAACTAAAAAAAATAATCAAATACTTAAATTCGATAAAGATACTCCCATTGAGATGTTGGATGACTATTGCCAAAGGGCTGATTTTGTTTTTCATTTAGCAGGCATCAATAGACCTAATGAAGAAAAAGAATATATGGAGGGAAATTTTGGATTTACTTTAAATCTATTAGAAAAATTAAAACAAAATAAAAACACCTGCCCAATAGTACTTTCCTCCTCGATTCAAGCAATCTTAGATAATTCATATGGAAAGAGCAAAAAGGCAGGTGAAGATTTGTTGTTCGAATATGAACAAAAAACGGGCGCGAAAGTTTTGGTTTATAGATTTCCTAATGTTTTCGGGAAATGGTCTAGGCCAAATTATAACAGCGTAATAGCAACGTTTTGTTACAATATTGCCAATGACCTGCCGTTAACGGTTAATGACGCTGATGTGAGGTTAAATCTTGTTTATATAGATGATTTAGTGAAAGAGCTTATGAATGCTATGAGTGGAAAAGAAAATAAAAAAGGTAAGTTTTGCGAAGTTTCCACTGTATATACTAAAAGGCTAGGGGAGATCGTAGATTTATTAAGATATTATAAAAAAAGCAGGAAAGATTTAACACTCTCCGATATGTCCGATGACTTTAATAAAAAATTATATAGCACTTATTTAAGTTTTTTATCGGAGGATGATTTTA
>CAZTHU010000145.1:0-5726 GCA_964613575.1 uncultured Eubacteriales bacterium
AAAAGCCGTTTACAATTATGATGCCACCGCCTAACATTACAGGTCAGCTTCATATGGGACATGCTTTAGATAATACTTTGCAGGATATCTTTACACGATTTAAAAGAATGAAGGGCTTTGCTGCGCTTTGGTTACCTGGTACGGATCATGCAAGTATTGCAACTGAGGCTAAAATTGTTGAGTCGCTTGAAAAAGAAGGCGCAAGCAAGCTTTCGCTTGGTAGGGAAAAATTTTTAGAGCGTGCGTGGGAGTGGAAAAAACTATACGGTGGCAGGATTGTAGAGCAGTTAAAGAGATTGGGAAGTTCCTGTGATTGGTCTCGTGAAAGGTTTACGCTAGATGAGGGGTTGTCAGATGCAGTATTAGAAGTTTTTGTATCTTTATATAAAAGAGAGCTTGTATATAGGAGTGAGCGTATTGTAAATTGGTGCCCTAAGTGTAATACTTCCATTTCTGATGCAGAGGTTGATTTTGTTGAAAAGCAAGGCAATATGTGGCATATCCGTTATAATTTGGTAGACAGTGATGAATATATTGTTATAGCTACAACAAGGCCTGAAACAATGCTTGGAGATACTGCTGTGGCTGTACATCCGGAAGATGAACGATATAAACATTTGATAGACAAAAATTTGTTACTGCCACTTGTTGGAAGGCAAATACCTGTTGTTGCGGATGATTATGTAGAAAAAGAATTTGGGACAGGTTTAGTTAAGATAACTCCGGCCCATGATCCTAATGATTTTGAGGTTGGTTTGCGTCATAAATTAGAGTTTATAAAGGTTTTAGATGATAATGCAATAATGAACGAGAATGCTGGAAAGTTTAAAGGATTAGAGCGTTATGAGGCAAGAAAAAGAATTGTGTGGGAGCTAAAAGAACAAGGTTTAATAGAGAAAATACAAACTCACGCACATAATGTGGGTGAATGTTATAGATGTTCAAACGAAATAGAGCCAGCTGTTAAATTGCAGTGGTTTGTAAAGATGAAGCCATTAGCCAAGCCTGCAATAGAGGCGGTTAAAAATGATACGATAAAGATGGAGCCAGAAAGGTTTAAAAAGATTTATTATAATTGGATGGAGAATATTAAGGATTGGTGTATATCAAGGCAATTGTGGTGGGGACACAGAATTCCAGCCTTTTACTGTGAGAGTTGTAATCATATCAATGTTTCTAAGAAAAGGCCTGAAAAGTGTGAAGAGTGTGGTTCTAAACAATTAGTTCAAGATGAGGATACGCTAGATACTTGGTTTAGTTCTGCTCTATGGCCATATTCAACGCTTGGATGGCCAGAAAAAACAGAGGATCTAGACTTTTTCTACCCAACAAGTCTTATGGTTACAGGTTATGATTTGGTGTTTTTCTGGGTGGCAAGAATGATTTTTTCTGCCTTAGATATTACGAAAAAAATGCCGTTTGAACATGTATTGTTTCATGGAATTGTAAGAGGTGAGGATGGTCGAAAGATGAGTAAATCTTTAGGAAATGGCGTTGACCCTCTAGAGGTGGTGGATAAATATGGTGCAGATGCCCTAAGGTTTGCACTTACTATAGGAACCACGCCTGGAAATGATTTGAGATATTCGGAGGATAAAATAGAATCGAGCAGAAATTTTGCAAATAAGATATGGAATGCATCGAGATTTGTTTTGTTGAATTTTGATGAAGAACCTGATTTTGAAAAAGTTGATTGTAGAAAATTTACGATTGAAGATAAATGGATTTTAAGTAGGCTTAATAATGTTGCAGGTGAAATTAATAGGAATATTGAAAAGTTTGAGTATGGATTAGCGCTTCAAAAGATTTATGATTTTATATGGGATGAGTTTTGTGATTGGTATATTGAAATGGTCAAATCAAGGCTTTATGATGCTAAAAGTGAGGCTAGGCTTGAGGCACTTTACATTTTGAATAAGGTGTTAGGTGATTCGTTAAAGTTACTTCACCCATTTATGCCATTTATTACGGAGGAGATTTATTCGTATCTTTATCATGATGATGAAAGTATTATGATAGGAAAATATCCGGACTATACAGATGAAATAGATTTTAAGGTGGAAGAAGAAAAAATAAATGCAGTAAGAGGTGCAATTAAGACTATAAGGAATAGAAGAAATCAGATGAATGTTCCTGTATCTAGAAAGGCTAGTATTGTTATTGTTACTAAGAATAAAGAGCTAAGAGACACTTTTTTAGAGTGTTCGAAACATTTTGAGAAAATGGCTTTAGCGCAAGATTTAAAGGTTTTAGAAGAAAGTGATGTTATAGATAAAGACTGGGTAGTAGATGTGGTGGAAGGTGCTAAGATTTTTATGCCACTTAAGGATTTGATAGACTTTGAAAAAGAGTTAGAAAGGCTTGAAAAAGAGAAAAAAGAATTAGAAAATGAGCTTAAAAGGTCAAAGGGGAAGCTTGCGAATAAAGGTTTTACGCAAAAGGCGCCCGCAAATGTTGTAGAAGAAGAAAAAGAAAAGGCAAAGAAGTATCAAGAAATGTACGATAACGTTATTGAAAGAATTGAAGCACTCAGTTAGTGAAAGGGGATAGGCGTTTTGGATTTTTTTGAGGGTCAGGAGATAGAATTAGAAATAACAGGAATGAACCATCAAGGGCAAGGTGTTGCTAAGCCTGATGGTTTTACTGTATTTGTTGATGAGGCTATTACGGGAGAGATTGTTAGAGTTAGGATTACCCAAAAGAAAAAAACTTATGCAGTAGGTTTTGCTATAGAAGTATTGAGACAATCAACAGAAAGAGCACTGAGATTTTGCCCTGTGTTTGGAAAGTGTGGTGGCTGTCAGCTTCAACATATGACATATAGGGAAAATCTGAGGTTTAAAGAAACTGTTGTAAGAGACTCAATTCAAAGAATAGCTAAGTTAAAAAAGACCCTGGTTCTCCCAACCATAGGAATGATAGATCCATTTAAATATAGAAATAAGGCGCAGTTTCCATATGGAAAAAGAGGAGGAAGGACAATATCTGGACTTTATTATAAAAAGAGTCATAAAATAGTTGAGTTTTTAGAATGCCCTATTCAAAAAGAGGTTAACGACAAGGTAAGAAGAGTTGTGGATGAGTTTGTCGCAGAGTACAGAATAGAGCCCTATAATGAAGAAACTAAAGAAGGATATTTAAGACATGTATGTGTTAGAACTTCCCACAACAGGGATGAGGCGATGGTTGTATTGGTGGTAAATGGTAAGAGCTTTCCGAGAATGGATGAGCTCATAAGGAGTTTAACGCTTTCGATACCTATTATAAAAAGCATATATTTGAATGTAAATACAGCTAATACAAATATTGTTTTGGGTGAGGAAAACATTTTAGTTTATGGGAAGGACAATATAGTAGATATTTTAGGTGACTTTAAATTTGAGATCTCGCCTATGTCTTTTTATCAGGTAAATCCCATACAAACAGAATTTTTGTATAGTGAGGCGCTTAAATATGCAGATCTTAATGGAGAAGAAACTGTATTTGATTTATATAGTGGAATTGGAACAATATCGCTTTTTTTTAGTAAAAAAGCAAAAAAAGTTTATGGCATAGAGGTTGTTAAACAGGCAGTAAATGATGCTAATAGAAATAGGGTTTTAAACAATATTGAGAATGTTGAGTTTTTAGAAGGGCTAGTTGAAAAAGAAGTACCAAAGTTACTTAGTAAAGGGGTAAAGGCGGATGTTGTGGTATTAGATCCACCGCGAAAGGGTTGCGATGAGAAATTATTAAAAGTAATAAGCAAGATAAATCCAAGTAAAATTGTCTACATATCTTGCAACCCGTCAACGCTTGCTAGGGATTTAGCTTTCTTGGAAAACGAAGGTTTTAAAACTTTGAAGGTTCAGCCCGTAGATATGTTCCCGTGGACAAGGCATATTGAAACATGCAGTCTCTTGACATCGAACTCTTGCTGAGGAACGAAGGTAGAGAACGAGTCCGCACGGCGGAACGGAGAGGAGGCGGGTGTTACCTATAATGAGCTTAGAGATGCAGTTCGCATGCCGTAAGAAAATGGAGGCAGGTGTTCCTTTATTTATTGTTTTAATTTCAAAACATGTGCTTTTAAAAAACCATGAAAACAAAGTTAAAAAACACGCAATTTTAGGTGGTGAGTGATGATAGAATTAACAAAAATAAATGAGTATAGGGAAAATAACAGATTGGAAGCAAAGAAAGCTACAGGGGGCTTACCCAAAAGTGTTTGGGAAACTTATTCAGCATTCGCTAATACGAATGGTGGGGTGATAATTTTAGGTGTGGGGGAATTATCTACAAAGGAACTTAATATTATAGGTTTGAAAAATCCAGAAGTTATTCTTAAGGATTTATGGGACAATCTTAATAATTCACAAAAGGTAAGTATTAATCTTTTAAAGGACTCTCATATTAGTATAAAAGAAAGAGACGGAAAGAAGGTTATTTTAATAGAAGTTCCAAGAGCATTGCGTATAAATAAGCCTGTATATATTAACGACAATCCATTTTCTGGATCGTTTCGCCGTGATGGTGAAGGTGATTATCATTGTAGTAAAGAAGAAGTTTTAAACATGATGCGAGATAGTGGTAATGTGTCGCAAGATTTGCGAGTAATTTACAATATGGATTTAACTGCATTTGATTATGATAGTATAAGACGATACCGTACACGTATGTCAAATTTAAGACCCCTTCATGTGTGGGAAAATTTTAGTGATGATGAATTTTTGTATAGATTAGGAGCAGTTGATAGGATTGATGGTGGAAATAAATTTGCGCCTACCATGTCTGGGCTTTTAATGTTTGGCTATGAATATGAAATTGTAAAGGAGTTTCCTTATTATTTTTTAGATTATCGTGAAAAGCTTGATGCAGATAGTCGTTGGAGTGATAGGGTTGTTTCTAATTCTGGAGAGTGGAGTGGTAACATTTTTGATTTCTATTTTAAAGTGTATGCCAAATTAGTTCAAGATTTAAAAGTTCCTTTTAAATTAGACAAAGGTTTGGATAGGATTGATGATACACCTCTACACAAGGTTTTACGTGAAGCTTTAGCAAATGCAATAATACATGCAAATTATTATGAGAAGCAAGGTGTAGTTATAGAGAAGAAATTTGAACAAATTGAAATATCGAATCCAGGGTGTTTTAGAATAAGCATAGATGAAGCCATTAGTGGGGGAATATCAGATCCTAGAAATATGAATCTAATAAAGATGTTTAACCTTATAAATATTGGAGAAAGAGCGGGAAGTGGAGTCCCTAGTATTTATGATATATGCGAAAGGCATAGGTGGGAAAAACCTAAATTAATGGAAAGGTTTGATCCTGACAGGAGCACTTTAATAATTAATATGACAAAAATCGTCGATAAAAAATCGTTGATAAAAATCGTTGATAAAAAATCACCGATAAAAAATGTTGATAAAGATAAAACTAGTGAAATTGCACAGAAACATAAAATGCGTATTATTGGTTATTTCAAAGAAAATAATGAAGCTAAAGCTGTAGATGTAGCTAGAGAAATTGGGTTAAAGACATCAAGAACAAGAGATTACCTTAAAGAACTTATAACTGAAGGTTATATTATAAGTGAGGGACAAAATAAAAACAGAATATATAAGAAGAAAGAGTGAGAATTAGAATTACAAAAATTTAGGCTTGGTTGAATTATTAATGTGGTTAAAATATGAGTATATGTTCCCGTGGACAAAGCATATTGAGAGTGTTACGTTAATAGAGCG
>CAZTHU010000146.1:0-5717 GCA_964613575.1 uncultured Eubacteriales bacterium
CAAAGATGTTCTATCTATTACTTTTATTCCAACTATTCTTTCAATATTTCGTATTTGAGCACCTGTAAGTTCATCGTCAAAAATCAAAACATCGGCTTCTAAAGCCTGTCTAATCAATGATAATTCTTGGATTTTGCCTTTTCCCATAAAAAAACGCGAATCTGCACTTTGTTTTTTTTGCGTTATTTTAGCTAATACTTCCATACCTGCCGTAATAGAGAGTTCTTCTAGTTCATCTAGTAAAGACTCTGGATCGTCCAGCTTTCTTTTTTCTAAATCAAGCCCCACCAATATTGCCTTTTCCCTTTTGATTTCTACATTATACGCATTTTCAGTAAAATCTTTGTCTAAATCTAAAATATGTTGCATAATTAATTTATTTTGAGAGTCATCACACATTAATGGGCCAAAAATCTCAACATCACAATACTCACCATCTTCTAGCGTTAATACACCTGCAAATATATCTTTTAATTCTTCTCCAGAAATCCCAATTGCTATCATAGCATCAAACTTCATAGTTAAGAGCGAATTTACATCCACAGTCGACAGGCGCCCACTAGAATCAGGGTGGGTATGAATACACCTAACCCCGGATAAACGACGTTTATCCCTTCTGCCCTCAAAAGTTGGCAATGAAACAGCACTGCTATCACCTATAAAAACTGCATCAATTCTGCCCTTCCTATCAATATATACGCCTACTTCCCTCCCAAGCTTTGCAGTTATCTTAACAAGACTATCAACCACTTGTTTTGGAATAAAATCCCACTTTCCTATTTGCAAATCATAAAGCAATTCTAACTGACTAATATCAGATTTTTTTAACGAAGCAACATCACCAAAAATATCCATCTCACTCACCCCATCTACATATCTTAAACTTCAAACACATTATATTATAGCATTAAACTAATCATGATTCAATAAGTGCTAAAGTAAACCTAAAAAATACAAGAACAGTTGAAAAAGAAAAATATTTGTATTACAATTAGTTATATTTTAAAAAAAGGGAGGATTTAAAATTGAAAAAAATCAAATTTAACTACACAGTTTTAATAGTAATAGCCTTAGGCATTGTAATTCTAACAACAGCTTGCAACGATTCTAATGATAAAGAAAAGAGTGAACCTTTAGCAAACACAACTAGCTCAAGTTTAGAGACAAAGTCCGAAAATGAAAATGAAAATGAAAATGAAACTCAAGCGCAACAAAATGAAAAAGACACTGAACAAAGCAAAGAGAATAATATAGAAAAAGAAGACACTGAAGAAAGCAAAGAGAATGATGTAGAAAAAAATAAGAATGACCATAAAGAAACAGACAAGCCTAATCTTGACGAAGAAAAACTTGCTGTTCAATATTTGCCAATACTTTATTATCATGCCGTAGGTGACGATGTTTTCGAAGACGCATTGCCTGAACTTTTCGTATCACCTTCTGACTTTAGAGACCAAATGCAATACTTAAAAGAAAACGATTATGACGTAATAACCTTTGATGATATACCAGATTTACACAAATATCCGAACCCTGTCATCATTACATTTGACGATGGTTACGAGAATAACTACACAAAGGCATATCCTATATTAAAAGAATTTAACTTTCCTGCAGTAATTTTCATTGTCAATAATTTTCTTGATTCTGGTGAGTATTTAAAAACAAACCAAATAAAAGAAATGTCCGACTTAATCCATTTTGAATCACATTCAGTAACTCATTCGGATTTAACGACGCTAGATGCTCAGTCACTCGAAAAAGAATTAACTGAGCCTAAAGCACTAATTAAAGAATTAACGGGTAGAGACTCTACAGCCTTTGCTTACCCTACTGGTTTTTTAAATCAAAAAGTTGTAGATGCAGTAAAATCCCACTATGATTACGCTGTAACAAATACAGGAGGTCTTTTTGACACCCTTGGTGATTTATATAGAATAAAAAGGGTATATATACCAAGGAATACCTCTATAGAACAATTTGAAACAAGACTAACTTATGGTACCCTAAGATAGTCTATTAAATAAGGAGAGATTTTCATGATAAGTTTAGAAGATATACGTCAGGCACGAGAAACTTTAAAAGGAGTCATTCACGAAACAGGTGTTTTTTACTCTAAAACTTTTAGTGCTCAAACAGGTTCAACAGTTTATTTTAAGCCTGAAAACTATCAAAAAACAGGTTCTTTTAAGATAAGAGGAGCATACAATAAAATATCAAAACTATCAAAAGAAAAAAAAGAAAAAGGTGTAGTAGCAGTATCTACAGGTAATCATTCTCAAGCTGTTGCATTAGCTGCTCAAATGTTTAATATTCCTGCAACTATTATAATGCCAGAATATACACTCTTGTCACAAGTTGCTGCTGTTGAAAACTATGGTGCGAAAGTAATAATAAAGGGTAAAACTATGGAAAAGGCAATGCAAGAGGCAAACAAATATGTTGAATCAGATATGACACTAATACACCCATTTGATGATGAAGACATTATAGAAGGTCAAGGAACTATAGCACTGGAGATTTTAGATTCTGTAAGAGACTTAGATGCTATTGTTGTTCCAATTGGAGGCGGTGGCTTAATATCTGGAATCGCAATAGCCGCAAAACAATTAAGGCCAAGTATTCAAATAATAGGAGTACAAGCCGAACAATATAACGCCGTTAAAATGTCTTTAGAACAAGGCGAGAACGTTTGTACTTATTCTAACGACTATACCCTAGCAGATAATCTGGCGGTTGGAAAATGCGGCAAGATTACATACCAAATCATCTCTCAAATGGTAGATGAGATAATAACTGTTTCAGATGATGAGGTTTCTACTGCAGTTTTTTGGCTACTAGAAAGATTAAAACAAGTTTCAGAGGGAGCTGGTGCAGTTGCAGTTGCGGCTCTTCTAGCTGATAAAATAAAAATCTCAAACAAAAAAATTGGTGTGATCATAACCGGGGGAAACATCGATTTAAGCATTTTACAATCTATAATTGATAAAGGTCTTATGAGAGAAAATAGAAGGGCAGAATTTAAGCTTCTATTAAAAGATAGACCAGGAGAGCTCCATAAAGTAACAGATATAATAAGCTCAACTCATGCAAATATTCATAGTTTTTCTCACGATAGAACCAAAGATGGTCTAAGTCATGGTTTTGTAAGCATGCATTTTACTGTTGAAACAAAAGATAAGTCACACTTAAACAAAATTCTTGAAAAGCTTAAGAAAAATGATATCCAGATTATATAATGCAAAAAGTTGGAAGAATTTTTCTTCCAACTTTTATTGCTAATTAAAATAATTATAAAGTTAACGAGTCACCAAATACTATCCAGACTTACTACAATATGTAAAAACCAACCAAAAGCCCCAGAATAAGGCCTGCATTCCCAAAATGACTGTGCATTGTATTTGCTTGTGGTATTAATTCATCGTTTACAATATAAACCATTGCACCAGCTGCAAAGGCTAGTGAGCCTGCAACAAATATAGGTGAGATATTAAAAAACACAATCCCTATTGCAGCACCTAAAGGAGTCATAAGACCTGCAATTAGTGTAAATAGGAATAATTTCCCGATCGAAACACCTCCTGCTCTAAGTGGTCCTGCTATAGCTAACCCTTCAGGTATGTTATGCAGAGCTATTGCTATTGCAATAAACAAGCCTAGCCGCTGACTTGACTCTAATCCTGCGCCAATAGCCAAACCTTCGGGGATATTGTGTAGAGCTATCCCAAAAAGAACTAAATAACCCGTTCTTAGAATAGGTGTCTTTACATTTTTTATCTTCTCTGGATTTTCTACTGTTAAATCTTGAGGATCTGAAAAATGCGAATGTGGCACTAGTTTGTCTAAAGCAAACATCATAAAGGCACCTAATACAAACCCAATAATAGCCACTGTGACAGAACCAATTTCTTCCGACTCTGGCAACAATTCAAACACAGAAATAGCAAGCATAATTCCTCCAGCAAACCCAAATATACCAGCTAAGGACTTCTTGCTTGGCTTTCCAATAAGTAGTAAAACAACAACTCCTAACGCGGTTGAAATTCCCGCAAAAAAACTATACAATAATGCTTCCATTTAATCACATCCCTTACATAGTATACACTATAGTGCTTATATGAGACAATATTTTTTTGCAGTTATTTTTAAAGAAAGTCATAGGTATCGATTTACAGTTCACTGGTGTATCTAGAAAAGCCAAGTCACGTGGATTTAAACTTTGCATAACAATAACTCCTTAAGATTTGTTACAAAATAACTACAACAACAAAATTTTTATATTGACAATCACACCCTAATGATATATATTTTGTATGTTATCGATACTAATTATCATTATCTATTATTTTTTAGGAGGTTTTATATGTTCAGAATTAAAAATTTATTTCTATTTATAGCTTTGAGTAGTTTAACCGTGGTGTTGACTGCTTGTGCAACAAACAACACAAGCGAAAATTTGAATCAAGAATTTTTGAGCGAGTTTGAACACTTTTCACAAGAAAACATTGCTGAAATAGCTGAGCTTGTTGTTTACTCTTCAAGAAACGAAAATTTTGTCAATCAACTTCTAGAAAAGTTCGAAAATGAAACTGGAATTAAAGTAAGTGCTCTTCATGCAGGAGAAACGATTGTTAACAAAATAAAAGAAGAAGAAAATAATGTACAAGCTGATATAATGATTTCAAATGATGTTGGTGCACTAGAATTCTTGCGACTTGAGGGTTTACTAAAGAGTCATAATCCAAAAGGAGTTGAATCTATCTCAGATAACTTTAGGGCTATTGATAATTCATGGTTTGCATTATCTGCAAGAACACGTGTATTAATGTATAATAAAGATTTAATATCAGAAGGGGAAATGCCTAAAAACATTTGGCAACTAACCGACCCACAATTTAAAGATTCTTTTGCTATTACAAGAGGTGGTAATGGCGGAATGATAGGACATGTATCGGCCTTAAGAAATGAATGGGGAGATGAGAAAACCCTACAATGGCTATCGTTAATAAAAGATAACGCTGGTGCAATCACACAAGGGCACGGTGACATTAGACGAGCTGTCGGTTCAGGTGAATTTGAATTTGGATTAGTAAACAACTATTATTATCACCAACAACTAAGAGAGCCTTCAAATAATAATGTAGGGGTTATATATCCCGACCAGGGTGATGATGATATGGGAGCTATTGTTAATGCTGCGGGGGTAGGCATAATAAAAAATTCACCAAACCCTTTGAGCGCAAAAATCTTTTTAGAATGGATCCTCCTTCCTCAAAATCAACAAGAATTCTCTTATAAATCTTTAGAGGTTCCAGTAAATCCAAAGATTGAGGCAATATCAGAGGCTGCAAAAATTACAGACTATAAAGTACATTCTATGCCTCTTAATCAATTAGGAAGTGTTTGGCTAGATACTAGAGAACTGATAGAATCATCTGGACTAGATTTAGAAATAAGATAGAAAAAATTTTCAAGTATTTGTAAAAATTGGGTGTGGTGAAAAATGAAGATATATGGTGCTAAATTATCAAATAAAAACACTTTAATGTATAAGGCAGTGACTATAATTCTAGCCTTATACATTAAAGTCAAAATACTTTTTCAAAAACATTGGTATAAAAATTCTGCAAGCCTATTACTCTTATTGACAACTTTTCTTGCCTCTTTAACAATGGCTATACCCATATTTTATGTCTTATGGCGCTCGCTTTTTGCAG
>CAZTHU010000147.1:0-2987 GCA_964613575.1 uncultured Eubacteriales bacterium
GGCAGTATATCTTAGAGTGACTATGTGGTGGCGCAATTCATCTCACGACTGAAGTGACGAGAATTCTTGCGCAGGCTCTTAAAAATTTCCCCAATCTTTAGAAGAGCTTTTTTTCTTTTTTTGCCCACCACCTTTTTTATATTCTCTACCAAAAGTAATTGCGTAGTAAATAACAATAGGCACAACAAATACTAGTATTCCTAACAATAGACTATCAGTTATTGACCTTACATAATTTGCAGGTATTGCAAGTAGTAAAAACACAAACTTTCGACTTACTTTCAAAATTCCCTTTAGCATTTTAGCTCATCTCCTTGTATCTATATTTAAGGTGCTTAGGTAAAGTATAACATTTTTTTGTTTTTTTGTAAATCAAGCAGAAAAAATATTGACATTTATACGTTGATGGTTTATTATTATATTCGTTAGTTTATGGTGGGTATAGCTCAGTTGGTTAGAGCGCCAGATTGTGGCTCTGGAGGTCGTGGGTTCGAATCCCGTTATCCACCTTGAAACATTGGGGTGTAGCCAAGTCGGTAAGGCACCAGACTTTGACTCTGGCATTGCGCTGGTTCGAGTCCAGCCATCCCAGTTCATTTGAGTAAATGAAGCTGTTTGTTAGGTGGAAGATTTTATTCAACGTATGCTTTGGGCCATTAGCTCAGTTGGAAGAGCACATGACTTTTAATCATGGTGTCCCGCGTTCGAGCCGCGGATGGCTCACGATTAGTGAGAAAGTACTATACAGTTAACGGTATAGTACTTTTTGTTATGCTTAGGGCTATTTCTCAGGTGGGGGGCTTATTACAGCATGAAGCACTATCCCTTGTTGAAAGTCTAAGTACCGTTTCAGAGCTGTTTGCAATCAAATCTTCTAATCACAAAAGAGTAGGGTTGAATGCGAGAGATTTGGGTAATCTTTTCAACTAAAGCCTAAACCAATCAATACAGTTTACCTCATTAGTAATTTCTTTTTCGGTTGGTTGATATGGGTAGTTGTAGGGAGTTTCATTTGGGGTTTCATTGTAATAAGGTCGGTTGCAATCTGGGCAGCCTGAAGTTTGAAAGGCTTTTCCTTTAGAGTTTAAAATTATATTTTTAAACTCTAAACTAAGGTTTTTATCAATCTTACCATCAATTGAGTCTCCTCTCTTAAAACCTATTATTTTATCGTTATCTGTTACTAGATTATCTAGAGTTATTCGTTTTGTTTGAAATAGATAGTTTAAAAGCTGTATTTTTCTATAATCGGTCAAATCTGGTTTAGGGTGTTTTTGCATAACAGTTCCCCTTACAGGAGTAAATGCAAATAGTGCAATAGTAATATCAGCTTTAGCTAAAAATGAGATTGTTCTAGCTAGATCTAATTGCGTTTCCCCAAGACCTACTATAATGTGTGTAGTTATTTTATGAGGAAAATTTTGGGCTAATTGTGTTAGTAAAGTTTTGGTTTTTTCATATTCTTTTCCTTTTATGTCGTTAAAAAGTTTTTCAGACGCTACATCTAAAGCAACGCAAAGCCTGTCCAAACCACTTTCAAATAATTCTTTTGCTTGATGTATGTTAGTTACAGTAGAAGATGCACAGATGGGTATATTTGACTTAGCGCTTATTTTCTTTAATGTTGACAATGTGTTATTTAAGGCGCTATCATTGTTTACAACTTGAAGGCAAGCACGTTTTAAGTGATTATTTCTAAAAGCCGTAGAAAGATTTTCAAATATCAGGTCGTCGTCATAAATTGACCAATTAACCCTTGATAGATAGTTTTTATTAGATTGGCTATCCTTACCCTGAGAACAAAACTTGCAATTATTATTGCAAGAATCACCTAACATTAAGTAGGCCGTGGTAGGGTTATTTTTTATATTTATCTTTGATAAACCTAACACACTTGCTGTTCCACACGAAACTCTAATCATAAGAAACACTCTCCCTTTTATTTCC
Organism: uncultured Eubacteriales bacterium; assembly: GCA_964613575.1. GTDB lineage: Bacteria > Bacillota > Clostridia > CAZTHU01 > CAZTHU01 > CAZTHU01. Next base: position 1,948 of record CAZTHU010000147.1, read on the forward strand.
TTAAACTTAGACCTTGCAAATCAGGTGCCAACTTTATAGGCTCTAGCATAATAAAATAAATACTGCTGAGCAAAGCCACAATACTCTCCAAAATAATCATGCGCATAATCATTTATATACTTTAAGCTAACATCTTCCTTTATGTACAACGCCTGCATAACCCTCTTAACCCAAACATCTACAGGAAAAACATCAAGTTTTATATGAGTAAATAACAAGACACATTCTGCAACCTTACTTCCAACTCCACAAAACTTCATTAATTCTTTTTTAGCATCATTAGTATTTAATTTCATCAAATCTTCTCTCGTAACTAGATTCTCTAGCATCATCTTAGAAGATTCAAATATATATTTAGCCCTATAACCCATCCTACTTTCTAAAAGAGCCTCTATACCATTTTCAACAACCATCCTAGGCTCTGGAAATGCGAAATATTCATCACCTTCAAAAGCTATACTCTTTTTACTTAATCTTGATAAAGCACCTACTATACCTTTTATCCTAGCAACATTATTATTAGCTGAAATAATAAAAGACATAAGTGTCTCATAAAAATCCTGACGTAATATCCTCATCCCCCAGCCAAACTCAACCGCCCTTTTCATATGAATATCTTTTGAAATAATTCGCTTTACCTTTTTATAATCTCTGCCTAAATCAAAATAATCAAACCATAAATCTTTAAAGTCTTGCAAACTCGTATTCTTTATTAAAACATCGTTTCCTATTTTAGAAACATTTATAACCCTATCTCTCACAATCCCAGTAAAACTATCATCTTCCTGTCTAAACCAACGAAAAGCTTGACCACACTCAAATGTATGAACCAAATCAAAATCCTCTACATCACAAACAACAACAGAGCCCTTATCATCATAAATCTTATACCCTCTATACTCTAAACTACTCATAAAACTATCATCCTTTCCTTCTCATCCCTACATAAGAGGTGCAAAAACACGCAGTATAGATGATACGAATAACTTATACCACTTAACATTTTTAAAATCCTCATTGGTAATCTGCTTACAAACATT
>CAZTHU010000147.1:2997-4327 GCA_964613575.1 uncultured Eubacteriales bacterium
AAATGCAAATATAAGCTTCTATAATCCATATTTATCGTACTAACCACCCCATATTCATCATCTGAAACAAACACCTTAGAGTGAATAAATCCTGGTACCTACTCGTAAATTTTCACTCCACTTTCTACAAGCGTCTTGTAATAAGATCTGCTAACAGCATGAACATACCACCTATCAGGTCTGTGAGGTGTAATTATGCGAACATCTACACCACTTTTGGCAGCAGAAGTCAACGCTATTATCATTTCATTGTCTATAACCAAATAGGGCGTAGTAATATAAACATAATCCTTAGCCTTATTAATCAAGTTAAGATAAATAACCTCACCAACAGTTTCGTTACTCAAAGGACTATCAGCAAAAGGCTGAACATATCCCAAATCACCATCTACATCATCTGCCAACAAACAATAATCCTGCTTGAACTTTCCTAAATCCTCATCACTTGGATTAAGATAATTCCACATAGACAAAAACATCACCGTCATGCTCCACACAGCCTCACCCTTAATCATAATAGCAGAATCCTTCCAGTGACCATATTTCTCAAACCTATTAATATATTCATCTGCTAAATTAACCCCCCCAGTAAAACCCGTACAACCATCAATAATCGTAAGTTTTCGGTGATCTCTATTATTATATCTAGAAGAAAGAATCGGGCTTAACGGATTAAACACACAGCACTTTATTCCTAATTTTTCAAGCCTTTTATTATATTTGTATGGAAGAGTAAACATACACCCCGCATCGTCATATATAAGACGTACATCAACCCCCTGTGCAGCCTTTTTAACAAGAATATCTAACAAAGTATCCCACATATAGCCCTGTTCAATAATAAAATACTCTAAAAAGATATACTTTTTAGCTTTTTTCAGCTCCTCTTTTAACCTTTCAAACTTTTTTTCACCATTAGGTAAATATTCTGTCATAGAGTTCCCGTAAATTGGGAAAAGCGCATAGTCTTGTATATATCTTGACTGATTGGCCGCTATTTTATTGTAATTTTCTAACCCCAATAAAACATCTTTATTAGCAGGCAGTACCTCTTTACTTTTTTGTTCTATCGCATTCATTTTAATCTTGGTTTTCTTACCAACCCTATTACCAGCAAAAAGAAGATAAAATACGCCTCCAAACACTGGAAAAAGCATTATAGGTATAATCCATGCAAGCTTATATGCAGGATTTATAAAATTACTTATAATACTAATAACCGCAAGAATACTAATAAGTATGCTTATAGCATAAAATAAGGCAAAATAATCATAAAACCTTATTAGCACACTTACTAAAACAAAAAACTGTGCCATCATTGCAATAAATA
>CAZTHU010000147.1:4337-5666 GCA_964613575.1 uncultured Eubacteriales bacterium
CTTTTTTATAAATTTCATAAAAAATCTCCCCCTCAACCAACCAATCCGAACAAATAAAGGAACACTCCTAGCCTAAAGGTTTAAAGTTACAGCCAACAAAAGATTAAACTTTTATCGTACACTTGCCGTATCATCACCTAACTTGAAATCTATGAATTTGGTGGGCTAAAAAGCTCTCTTAATTGGTAATATCTGTCATAATTATAATTCCCTTTAGTATCAAAAATAGTCTTATTATACGCACGCATTAGGCTTTTATTATTAGTTATTTCTTTTTTTATTTTTAAATCATTTTCTACTAATTCGATCTCAGAAAAAAGATTCCATTCGCGTAACATTTTTATGTACTGGCTCTTCCCCCTGTTTTGATTATCATTTAAATAACGGTATCGTTCTAAAAATTCAGTTGTAGAAATATCATTTATTATCTCCAACACTTCCTCCATAGTGTTTACATGTCCAGAAATATAGTCCCAAAATTCAGAAGCTACCAGTGTCTCATTTTCATCAAAATACTTATGCATATTGATAATTGAAGCTAAAAACCTTTTTTTATTATAACTAGTAACCTTATCAACCCTTGGATCTAAGGTTGGATCAAACGGAAAGCTTATAAAAAATCTAATCTTTTTCCCTGGAAATTTTCTCCCTAAAGCAGCTTTAGCCTCTAATATTTTCTGTTTTTCGCCTCTCATTTCTCCGGAATTAGGTTTTACTGATTTTAGTTCAATCCCCGTTATAATATCTTCATCTTCAAGAAAAATATCCGCTGAAAAGTCTATAGAATTTACTAATTTATCTCCAGTCACATTAAATATTTTATTATTTTCATCCAAAACATTTGGCTTAAGCTCTGAATTACTCAATTCCGTCATTATTGATAAAATAATATTTTTTTGTACGCTTAACATCTGTAAGTTTCCTAATTTTCTAGAAGTATATTCTCTTTTTTCTCCTCCACTTATATGATGCGCTACATTTTCAAAAAAAGTTTGCCCTAGTGTCGTATTTAGACCTTGCAACCAACTGCTTAAACTAATAAAAAAAGGAGTATCCGAAACCTTTCCGTTTAATTTTTCTGAAAATGCCTTCAAAAAAGCCTCATGAAAAGGTGCATTACGATTATTTAAACCATCCTCTGGGAAATTACCAAATCTTGTTACTAGTATTTTGATAACTTCTATCGATATCTTTTCAACTATACTATTGGTCAAATTCATTCTCTCTCTACTCCTTTCAATTTTATAAAATTAAACTATTTTGACTTTAAATGAAAAATAATTTCTGAATATGCACCCTTATCCTTTTCTGTTCTATTTAGCACAGGTC
>CAZTHU010000148.1:0-3706 GCA_964613575.1 uncultured Eubacteriales bacterium
TGTTGTCCCACAAAAATCAAAAGTTAAAGTGGATTGATTAAACTTCAATCCATAGAGCTTATCCTCACCTACACTTTTAATTACATCTTTAAGTTCATCCACTGTTTGGACTTTCTCTTGGCTCAAAGCTTCAACAACCTCTATACTAACAATATCAGCATCCACTTCAAATACTTTTTTAATTAAAACTTGCTTGCTGTAAATCATATTAAGCAGATTCTTTAAAGTAATTCCAGTATGTCCTTCCATTGGAAGCTCAACTTCAATTTTAACATCTTCTGAATCTGTGTTTTTAATTAAAGCATCTAATTCCACTTGGATGCCATCTGGATCTAGAACTTTTCCTGCACGGTCGATTGTGAAAGTTTTCCCATCAATATCCATTTTGTAATCAAATGTTGGTGCTCCCATGTACTTTGCCTTAACTCCAAAATGTTCTTCTAAGGTTTTTATGATTTCTTTTCTGTTCATAAAAACACCCCCTTTATTACATTAACGCTCTAAAGACAAGTATTATCAAGTCTTTTCTGTATCTTTTAACCCTTTAAAATTATAATTGCCTTTTAGAATTTCTTCTCTCTCAACTTTTGCAGCTTTTTCGTAATCTTTGTCACTTTTTTCTGCATCCTTGCAAAAAATACATATGCATTGGGTGTTTAGCATCGACATTATCCTTCCGGCTTTAAGTGTCTGCCCACATCTGTCACAACATTTCTTAGTAAAAAAATCATCCATACCTATCCCTCCTCGTGTAACATTAAAACTCTAAAGATAAGTATTAGCAAGTGTTTTCTGCATTTTCATATATTAGATGTAAACGCCTAATCACTCACTTCCTTCACTACATCAGCATATTTGAGTTTCTTACCGTCCCTTATTAAAAACACATCTTTATCTGTACCTACAGTTTCTATAAATCTTTTCACCCCAACATCCACAAAACGTTCATCAAGCTCGATTGCATAACAAATTCGGTCTATCTGCTCACAAGCTATTAGTGTAGAAGCACTTCCTGAGAACGGTTCAAGCACTATGGAGTTTACCGCTGTGCTATTCTTAATTGGATAAGCACAAAGTTCTACTGGCTTCATCGTACTATGTAGTGCGCTCTTTGATGGTCTATCAAATTCCCACACTGTAGTTTCTTTTCGCCCTGAATACCACTTATGCTTTCCCTTCTTCTTAAACCCATATAGGCAAGGTTCATGTCTCCACTGATACGGCGAGCGGCCTAATACCAACGATTGTTTAACCCACTGACAAACACCGGACAAATGGAAACCTGCATCTTCAAAAGCCCTTCTAAAAAATATCCCTTTAGTATCAGCATGAAACACATAAATAGATGCATCATCCGACATCACTGCTTCAAGATTCTTAAAAGCCGCTAATAGAAACTTATAAAAATCTTCACCTTGCAAATCATCATTTTTAATCTTACCTTGACCGCCCTCATAAGAGATTCCATAAGGGGGATCGGTCACCACCAGATTTGCTTTCTTCCCATCCATCAACACAGCATAAGTTTCAGCCTTTGTACTATCACCAGCTAAAAGCCTATGTTTTCCAAGTAGCCACAAATCACCTTGTTTGCTCATAGCAGGTTCATCCAACGCTTTCTCAACATCAAAGTCATCCTCGTTGACATCCTTCGAGTGTATTTGTGTGAACAACTCATCAATCTCAGGCGGAGAGAATCCTGTAAATGAGACATCATAATCCAAACCTTGTAGCTCTTTTATTAAATCAGCTAGAGTTTCTTTCTCCCAGGATGTTTCCTCCTGAATCTTATTATCTGCAATTAGATAAGCATCCGCATCAGCACCTTCTAAGTCTAGAAAAATAACCGGCACTTCTTCTATGCCAGCTTTTTGTGCTGCCTTGCAACGAGCATGGCCTGCTAGTATCATCCCATCTTTACTGGCTAATACTGGATTTGTAAATCCAAACTGACCTATGCTCTTCATAAGCTTGTCTAATGCAGAATCTGGATGCACCCTCGGGTTTTTTGGATGCGGCTTTAAATCTTTTATCTTTACATTCTTTACTTGATTAGCTCCCATCATTTTCCTCCTCTCCAAATCTTGATCTTATAAAACAGTTGTGTGAGCAAAACTTTCTGTGCTTATTGCCATAGCTTTTAAATTCAATATTACAATAAGCACAGGTGAAGGTATAAATAGCGTCTTTAGTTCCTCTTTCTTTTTTAGCATTCCACCAATTCTTGCGACACTCATCTGAGCAAAACCTGCGTGTCCTTCCCCTTTGTTTTTTCTTTAACTGCCTTTTGCATAATGCGCATATTTCTTGTCTCTCCTCCATGACCTCAATGTTTAATGCTATAACCTCTTTTGGACCAGTTAGATGATTTCTCTTGCAAAACTTCTTAACAGCATCTTCTGAAATTCCTACCTCAATACTAATAGCCTTATATCCTACACCTTGCGCCCTTAACTCAAACATGCGTTTTCTACGAGCATAGTTCATTTTTTTCTTTACCTCCCAAGCGCATAAAAAAAGCACTTGAACCATTTTCTAAACTGGCTCTCATGCTATATGTTTTATACTTTTATACGAAATCGAAATACCTCTAATAGTTCTGGTTACTATATTACACGTTTTTAGGGGACATTTTCTGTCAACCCCGTCCCTTCAAATTATGCGAAAATTTACACGTGACCCCGCGCCCGTTCTGCCCCAACGGTTTGAGGGTATTTTGACCCCCCTCCCACCGAGTTATCCACAGGTTTATCCACAGAATTTTACGAGTTATCCACAGTTTTTTTATAAGTTATCCACAACATTTTCGTATAAATGTTTAATTCTATTTCTCATACTCATCAACGCGCCTTTTCCATCTTCCGTCTTCCTTAGCTGTTTTTGTATCGTGACACCTCTTGCACAATGCTTGTAGGTTACTAGTGTCAAAAAACAATCTCTTATCTCCTTTGTGAGGTACCACATGGTCAACAATTTTTGCTTCTACTATCTTACCTCTACTATAACATATAACACATAGAGGATGGCTTTGCAAGTAATTAATTCTTAGCCTCTTCCAGTTGGCACTACTATATAAGCGCTTATTTGGTCTGCAGTTTTTGTTATAATGTTGTTCTTCCTTTTTTTCATGTTCTTCACAAAACCTTCCTCGTGTTAGCTTAGGACATCCAGGATGTGAGCATGGTCTATTTGCTTTTAAAGGCATCTTTTCATCCACCCCTTTAATTTTCTCTTTATGCACTTAGGGAACATGCAATACACCATTTTTGATGTTAGCCATGTTCCCCAGATACAATCTTTACATTTCACTTTAACTCACCTCTTTTTTGGGAATAAAAAAACTCCCGAGATTTTTCCCTCAAGAGTTTTAAATTTATATACTTTTTCGACATTTTAATTATAACACAGGCTTAAATGCATTGCAATACCCTATTTTGGTGCACTTTTGGTGCAAAATTGGTGCATTTTTGGTTCGCCTTGATTTTTTACACTTATTTTCTCCATTTCTATTCCCGGTCTCTCTTTCATATACCAATCGCATATACATTTTTCACTTTCCTTTTTTAACTTCCCAACAAGCCTCCGACTTATACCATGACTTATATAAATTTCATTCCACGACAATTTTTCAAAATAAATCAACTCCATAACCTTTCTAGGTTTTGGCTCTAACCTTAAAATACAATGATTTAAATACTCTAATTCA
>CAZTHU010000148.1:3806-5643 GCA_964613575.1 uncultured Eubacteriales bacterium
CTTTCTAGGTTTTGGCTCTAACCTTAAAATACAATGATTTAAATACTCTAATTCATACTCCAAGCTTTGAATCTTAAGGCTCATCTCTCTTCGCCCTAACATGTTCATTCTATCCATATACTCATTATAGCCAAGAGCTATCTTACCTGTCTTATCTGTTGGTACATTAGTCATGCTCAAAGTTTCTCCTTCAGCTTTTTTAAAATTCAAGGCATCAATAGATTCCTCACCAGTAATTCCTTCAAACATTTCCAGCTCGTATTTTAAGAATTTCAGATCTTGTTTTAACTCATAATAATTCTTCAACAAGTACTCCACATACTCTTTAGTATTCATACAGCTACACCACCTTCCTGCTCAAGCTTTTCAAAACCATCAACATCCCAGCCACCTTTCATCTTGCGCATGCTTACTAAAACCTCATTATCATAGTTTAGCTTAAGTCTGCTCTTATTTTTTACTTGTGTATTATTTTTCACGTAGAATGATAACTCTTTCATCATTTCAACCCTCTTTAACCTTCCAAAAATCAATCTGTACTCCTCTGCTGCTCCTGGTCTTATTCTTACACATATAGTTTCTTTCATCTTCAGTACCCCCCTTATTTTTTAATCCGTGCCTTAACCGCTCTTATTAAAGCTTCTTGTCCTGTATCCTTATCACTTAAAGAGTTCATTACATTTTCATCTACCGTTCCTTTTGTTATTATGTGATGTACAACAACTGTCTTAGCTTGACCTTGTCTATGAATTCTTGCATTTGCCTGCTGATATAGCTCCAAGCTCCAAGTCATACCGAACCAAATTATGATATTACCGCCGTCTTGAAGATTTAAACCATGACCTGTTGATGCAGGGTGTGATATTGCAATTTGAATGTCACCATTATTCCAGTCTGCTATATCCTTAGAACTATCAAGCTGACGCGCGTTTTTCTTAAATACCTGCAAAATCCTATCCTTATCGTGTTTGTATGCATAATACACTAGAACTGGTTTTCCATTAGCACTCTCCACCAAATCCTCTAATGCTTCAAGCTTTCTGTCATGAATGCTTTTCACAGCGCCATTTTCATCATAAACGGCACCGTTTGCCATCTGTAGCAGTTTATTTGATAGTGCAGCAGCATTAACTGCATCAATATCTCCATCCTCAAAGGGAAGTAACATTTCACGCTCTAACTTTTTGTATAGACCTTCTTCCGTCTTACTCATCTCTACCTTGACGAAATTATCCACTCGTTCTGGCATATCCAAGTAATCGCAGGCTTTCATACTTACACATATATCCGATATTTTTTCATAAATCTTTGCTTCAGCATCTTCTTTTGGCTTATAAGTATAAATAATCTCTCTGCTTCGCTTATCAGGTAAAAAATATCTATCCCTATAACCTGTTAAAGTTTTACCCAAACGCTCCCCTGTATCTAGTAGATATACTTGTGACCATAAATCGATTAAGTTATTAGGTGCAGGTGTGCCTGTTAGTCCAATTACTCGATTAATTAACGGCCTCACTCTCCTCAAAGCCTTAAACCTCTTTGCTCTAGGGGACTTAAAGCTAGATAGTTCGTCTATTATAACCATATCGTAAGGCCACTTAGCTCCATAATACTTAACCAACCACTCAACGTTTTCACGATTGATTATATAAATGTCAGCTTTTGTATCTAATGCTCTTTTCCTCTCATCCAATGAGCCCAGAACCTTCGAAATCTTAATGTGTTTTAAATGCTCCCACTTAGAACACTCAGCGCTCCATGTATCTCTAGCCACTCTAAGAGGTGCTATAACTAAAACCTTTACTACATCGAAACTATCAAACATCAAATCATTTAC
>CAZTHU010000149.1:0-5627 GCA_964613575.1 uncultured Eubacteriales bacterium
AATCTTCAATCATCTTGTTAAACTGCTCACGCTTTTTTGTGTTAGTTCCAGTAATGCCTTCATCTGCGTAAATTCCTGCAAAATTAAAATCAGGATGATTATTTATATAGCCTGTATAAAATCTAACCTGTGCATCATAGCTGGATAACTGTTCTTCTTGGTCTGTCGACACCCTACAATACGCTGCCATTCTCTTTTTTGTCTGTTCAATGTTTCCTGCTTGATTCTGGTTTGCTACCCTTGTTGGAATAACTGTAATACTTCTTGCCATATCTAATTTCCTCCTTTACAACTGTCGGCTCTTTAATGTTTGAAACTAAACTATCCTCAATAGTTGTTCCACTACAGGCATCTTTTCCGTTTTTCACATAATTACTACACTGCCACATAACCTTTCTGCATTTATATTTACTGTTCCAAATTCTTCTTTTTAAAATAGCTCCGCACTTACTACAAAAAAGTATCCCCGTTTGAGGATACCTATTTTGACTCTTTCTTGAACCTATGAAATTCCCTTTTGCCTCTGCTCTGCGTTTTAGTTCCCTTTGAACCTCATCCCACATTAGCCTTGTAACAATTGGAGAGTGGCTTTCTTTAACATAGAAACTATCTCTCTCGCCCTTATTTTTCTTCTTCTTCCTATTTAAGTGGCTTAGTGTGAAAGTCTTTTGAAGGATTGCATCACCTTTGTACTTTTCGTTTTTAAGGATATCTAGCACACTTGAATCACTCCACTTTGCACCTGTAACTGTGGGGATATTATCCTCATTTAACATCTTAGCAATCTTAAACGATCCATTCCCATTTAAGTATTCTGTATAAATTCTCTCTACAATCTTAGCCTCTGTCTGGTTTATAACTAAATCTCCATACTCATCCTTTTCGTACCCTAGAAACCTTTTTGTATTTATAATAAGCTCACCTTTTTCAAACTTCTTTTTTATTCTCCACTTCATATTTTCACTTGTGCTTCTAACTTCTTCCTCTGCAAAAGAAGAAAGGACGGAAAGCATTAGCTCACCGTCCCCTGACATGGTACTGACATTTTCTTGTTCGAACTTTACCTCAACCCCTATATCTTTTAGCTCTCTTACAGTTTGTAGCACTATTGTTGTATTTCTAGCAAATCTTGATACTGACTTTGTGATGATTAAATCTATCTTTCCTTCCCGACAAGCCTGAAGCATTCTCTGAAACTCTGGTCTATTTTCCGTAGTTCCCGTAATGCCTCTATCTGCAAATACATCTATAAACTCATATTCTGGATTTGATGATAATTTGTTTTGATATGTTGTAATTTGATTTTCTAATGATTCACCTTGAGTATCACTTTCAGTTGATACCCTTGCATAAGCACATACTCTCTTCTTTTTTTCAACTTTAGGTGTTGGCTGTATTATCCTTACACGCATTGTAAATACTCCTTTCTATCAACTTTGCTTACTACCATATTTGCTCTAACCTTGATAGAAGTCAAGTAATTCAGCCACTCTCTTAATCAAAATACCAGCATACTCACCATTTATCATTTTTCCCTTTATAGCATTTTGGATCCAATAATCCGGGGAGCCTATGATGCCTTTTTGTCTTAAAACCTCGACTGCTTTTTCTAGTTCATCATCCAACTCTTCCATAATCTTTTCAATAGGAAAATGTCTACCAAAGCAGGATGTAGGAAAAAATGTGCTGTGACTTTCTATCTTGATTTTATTTTTAAACCTATCCCTATTAAATTTTATTCTTTTAACCAATGCATCAAACTGTGGCTTAGGCATATCCTCTTCAACATCATAATTTCCCTCAACCGCTATACCATAAGACTTACTATTCATATTTGCAGTATGTGCTCCAATATGGTCACCTCTTCCTATGAAAACAGAACCACCTTTTCTGATATACTCATTGTACCCGAACCCGTTAAATCCTTTATCTAAGTGCCATTGATGGATTTGCTCTGGTGTTGCGTTTTCAATTCCAGTGTGATGCAGGATAATAAAAAATACCTTGTCTAAGTTCAAAGGTATCAGCTTGTTTCGATATTTAAATTGTGTTTGTATTGGCATAAAATCTCCTCCTTAAATTAAACGCACCCATGCTAATATCAAAATTATAATCAATAGGACATTAATAATTCTAAACTTTAAAATTAGCTTATCAATTCTTTTTATTAAATCTGTGATTTCATTTTCCATGGTCTGCACCTCTTAACTTTTTTAATATTTGCTTTAGTTTTTCAGGTATTGGAAGTCCCATCAAAGATACATTTTCAAGTATACTTAAACCCTCATTTGACATATAAAAAAAGAGCACCGCCGTTCTTATAGCACTGCCCTCTTTTAGAATATGTAAATCCACCATATGCCCCATACCGACTAGTAAAAACAACATCACTTTCTTAAATATCCCTCTTGCTCCAACCTCGCTAGATAACTCCTTATTTATGATAGCAAGCATTACCCCTGTCACGTAATCTATCACAACAAATATCACTAGTGCATGGAGCAATCCATCAAATCCACCAAGAAACCACCCCAAATATGCTCCTACAACTGCTAAAATACTCTGCAAACTATACTTCATAAAAATCACCACCTATAATATATTTTATTCATCTTTTAACTTTAATGTCTCACCCGTTTTTTCTTCATACTCTAAAACTGTTATTCTTCCCATCTTAACTAAAAATCTTAGTAATCTTTTTTGTCTATCCGTCACCCAAAAGCACCTCCTGTGTTAAATCAGCTATAAGCTCTTTTAACTCTCGTATTTCCTCTTCTTGTGTTTTACCTAGAGGTTTACACTCCATACCTTCTTGGTATTTACCATAGTCATCATTATCCTCTGTTCCTTTATTTTTCAACTGGTAATCTAACCAAACTAAAGTATGCCCATATTTAGCATGATGTGCTCTTATACTAGGTTTATCATCTTTGTACTGTACTCCTGTAAAATTACCGTCTTTACCTACAACTGTTAAATACATACAACACCCTCCTTACTGGAATATAATGCCACTGTTAGAAGTCAACTCGTTAGGCGTAACATTTTGACCGCCAGTTCTTTGTGCTAAGCCAAAAGCAACTATTCCACCATTAGTTATAAAAACATCATTATCATCATCTTCTTCGCCCCTTCTACACATAGCATTATTTGCAGAAACCAAACTTAGTGCTTGGACACGAAGACCATGTAAGCCTGCACCTTCTAAATCTGAATTGTTTACATTACCGTTAGTTAACTGAACACAATTTACACCTCTTTCTCCTGCACCTGTAAATATGCTTCCTGATGCATCGAAATTACATGTAGTCGCTCTTATCCCAAAAGCTCCCGCATTTTTGACACCAGCCCCACCACTAACTACAAAGTTAGAGTTAACTGCTCTAATTCCATCCCCACCTTCGTTTTTCATATCTATTAGTACATCAAGAGTAAACCCTACTACATCATTATAACTGATAAGATCTCCTGTAAATCCATTTACAACTTCATGCACTGCATCTTCTCCAGTAAGTGTCATATGTCTAAAGTTACCAGCGGTTAAATTTACACCACTGCTTATTTCATAACCTGACAACATTCGAATTTCTACCCCATACGGACCAGGATTCCAATGAGCCTCACCATCAAAGGCTTCTTGTAATGTTACATATGTACCGCCACTTCCCACCGTTACTAGCCTGTTAGCAGTTAGCAACTCAGTAACAACCCCTCCATCCGAAGATAAATCCTCTACCGCCGAAGTCCCTAAACTATTAAGGTTTTGCTTAAAAGTATCATGGTCATAAGCTGTAAAGTTTCTTGCAACAGGCGTACCAGCATCCCACGCTTTAGCTCCACCTTGAAAGCCTCGCATAACTATATTAACTACATTGCCTGTTATGCCATCATACACACATGTTTCAGCATCTTCCCCTTCCCCTATTGTTAACAAATTAGGAGCATCAGGTAAAACTGATGCATCCACTAATTCTATTGTCGATTGCGAATCATTTATTGAATTAACTAACTCGCTCGAAGGTGAATTTGTTTTAGCACCATACATAACTTGTAATTCAGTACCCATTTTTGAAAGATTTGACATTTAAACCACCTCCATTAATCTAAATCAAGAACTAAACCATCTTCTGGTATCCTAAACGTATCACCTGCATTAGTTGTTTTAATATCAGTTAAAGGACACCAATACAATACATTACCATTTGTTTCAGCATCACAAATAACAGCATATTTAACTATTACTGCTGGCATATCTTCAAAATCAATCTCTACATTATTTTTTATTGTTGCTTTACCGTCTTGTTGAGTTGGCTCAGTAAATGTCACAGGTTTTCTATTGCCTGTGTATGTAGTTATCTCATTAGTCAATGTGCCTTCTTCTAAGTCGTTATCACTTGCATCATCGCTTATTAGCCCTACATAAACTGTTGCAGGTCTTACATACTCTGTATTTCTCATTACATGGTTTAAGATTGCTTCCTCTAAATAATTACTAATGTTTGCCATAATTGTTTCCTCCTTAATTTTAATTTACACCACTTACTCACAAATATCAGTAAAACCATAAGTAACAATCACAGCACCTTGTGCCACAACACTTGTTATACCATGGTTACTTGTTATTCTAGCCTCGTGGATAAAACGTCTAGTATCTAAATCTTTATTATCACTAGGTGTTAAATGCACTATGAACTTGTTTTTATCTATAGTTATCTCGTTTGCATTATTGCTTGATTTGAGTATTGTAGCCTCAACACATCCACGTACAAACATACCCCAAACAATACAATAACTAGTCAAATCCTCTATATTTTCCATTGTAAACACAATATCTAAATGAGTATTTTTCTTCATATTAAAATTTTGATTCATTCTAGCCACTAACATTCACCCACTTTCCCACACAAACCGATAACGGTTGTTGATTGTGCTGATAGACTTATACTTGTTGTTGATTGCGCTTTAAGACAAACTCTAGCTATATCTGTCGTTACCGGTGTAAGATTGCATAAACCTATACCCTTACCAATTGCATTAAAAGTAACATTAACTGTGCATGATGAATTTATAACAAAACTTTCTCCTTTGCCTAAGCCTTGAGCAAACTGAGCGCCATATGACATGCCAGTAACTGTAGATGTACCTATCCCCTTTGATATTGTAATTGCAATACATTTATTCGTACTATTAGAGCTACCGTTTCCTATTCCTGAGCTTTTACTTATTGCATTAACAATATTAATAGCACTTAATACCGTTGTACTTATTCCCTTTGATATTAAAATGCAAGATACTTCTATAAATGTGTCAGCAAACAAACCCCCAGCACCACTTCCATATGGCATAGCAAGGACAACATTTTGAGGTGTGGTTTGAGCCATTCCAATCCCATTAGATGTTGTTATAGCTATGGTGTATGATATAGACTGTGCTTTAGATTCGCCGATACCTGAACCTTTAGCCAACATGAGTGTGATTTTTTTTGTGTTAGCAGAGCTTTCACCAATACCTGTACCATTAGCAGTTCCTTCAACAAACTCCAAAACTTCATCAACGCGATTATAAGGAAGTGTGTTAAACTTACCTCCGTTGAACATTTAATCACCTCCCTTAAATCATTTGTGAAG
>CAZTHU010000150.1:0-5530 GCA_964613575.1 uncultured Eubacteriales bacterium
TATAGAGTTTTTCAAATTCCCGAAAAAAATTGCCAACGATTACTTGACACATACAGAACCGTCTTGCTATTTGCGTGCGGTTTTTGTTCGTGGTATACTCTAAACTGATGAATAATAAGTTTAGAGGGTGAGTATTATGGAAAGATTTGTGCATTTGCATCTACATACAGAGTATAGCTTGCTAGATGGAGCTAATAGGATAAAGGATTTGATTGCTAGGGTAAAGCAATTAGGGATGGATAGCGTTGCCATAACTGATCATGGGGTTATGTATGGTGTTGCTAATTTTTATAAAGAGGCAAAGAAAAATGGGATAAAACCAATTATCGGTTGTGAGGTTTACACGGCAAAACGATCTCGTTTTGAAAAGCAAGGTAAATTAGACTCAGAACATGGTCATTTTGTTTTACTTGCAAAGGATAATATTGGCTATAAGAATCTTATGAAGATTGTTTCTATTGGTTTTATAGAAGGATTTTACTATAAGCCGAGGATTGACATGGAGGTTCTAGAAAAATATAGCGAAGGTTTAATTGCAACAAGTGCGTGTCTTGGAGGAGATATCCAAAGAAAAATATTGGAAGGGGATTTAGACGGAGCAAAGGAGTTAATAAATAGATTAAAAGGAATTTTTGGGAAAGATTTTTATCTTGAGCTTCAAGATCATAATATTAGGGAGCAAAATTTGGTAAATCAAAAGCTAATAGAGTTTAGTAAATCAATGGATGTGCCGCTTGTTGCAACAAATGATGCACATTATCTTAAACGGGAAGATGCTCTTGCTCATGAGATACTTCTTTGTATACAAACGGGTAAAAACATAAATGATGATGACAGAATGAGGTTTGACGGTGAAGAGTTTTACGTTAAATCTGCACAGGAAATGCAGGAACTGTTTCAAAATATTCCAGAAGCCTTAGCTAATACTGGGAAAATTGCTGATAAGTGTAATGTTGAATTAGATTTTGATAGTTTGCATATGCCAGAGTTTGATGTGCCTGAAGGAAAAACACAAGAAGGGTATCTAATGGAATTATGTTACAAAGGTTTGGCTGAAAAGTACGGCGAGAGCTCGCAAAATGAGGAACTAAAAAAACGCCTAGATTACGAGCTAGATGTTATATCGAAGATGGGATATGTTGATTATTTTTTGATTGTTTGGGATTTTATAAGATATGCCAGAGAACAAAATATCGCGGTTGGTCCCGGTAGGGGTAGTGCTGCAGGAAGTATAGTTGCGTATACTTTGCATATAACAAATATTGATCCTATAAAGTATAGCCTTTTGTTTGAAAGATTTTTAAATCCTGAAAGGGTTAGCATGCCTGATATTGATATAGACTTTTGCTACGAAAGAAGGTCTGAGGTTATTGACTATGTTATCGATAAATATGGAAGTAAAAGAGTTGCGCAGATTATTACATTTGGTACGATGGCTGCAAGAGCTGTTATAAGGGATGTTGGACGGGCGCTTAATATTGCATATCATCAGGTGGATGCATTAGCTAAGATGGTTCCCACAAAGATTGGGATGACAATTAATGAGGCGCTAAAGATAAATGGTGATATTAAAAAGGCCATGGATGATGACGAAAATATTAAGCGGTTAATAGAAATTGCGCTTAGGCTTGAAGGGTTACCAAGACATGCCTCAACCCACGCAGCAGGGGTAGTTATATCAAAGGATGAGGTAAGTGAATATGTTCCGTTACAGCTTAATGAAAATGTTATAACAACTCAGTTTACAATGAGTCTTTTAGAAGAACTTGGGCTTTTGAAAATGGACTTTCTAGGGCTTAGAACCCTTACAGTTATTAGAGATGCTGTAGATTTAATAAAAAATGTACATGACAGGGATATAGATATTGAAAATATAGATCTAAATGATGAAAATGTATATAAGATGATTTCAGAGGGGAAAACTGCGGGTGTGTTTCAGTTAGAAAGTGCTGGAATGACAAGCTTTATGAGGGAGCTTTTGCCACAAAATTTAGAGGATATTATAGCTGGGATTTCACTTTATAGGCCAGGTCCTATGGATCAGATTCCTAGATATATAAAAAATAAGAAGGCACCAGAAAATGTAAATTATGCACACCCTCTTTTAAAAAAGATTTTGGATGTAACATACGGATGTATGGTATATCAAGAGCAGGTAATGCAGATAGTAAGAGATTTAGCAGGATATTCTATGGGGAGATCTGATTTAGTTAGGCGTGCAATGTCTAAGAAAAAGATGGATGTTATGCAACAAGAAAGAAATAATTTTATTTATGGTAGCAAGGATGAACATGGTAGGGTTGTTGTAACGGGTGCTGTAAATAATGGAGTTGATGAAAAGGTTGCCAATAAGATATACGATGAAATGATTGACTTTGCAAGTTATGCTTTTAATAAGTCTCATGCGGCTGCGTATGCAGTTGTTGCTTATCAGACGGCATTTGTAAAGTGTTATTATCCTGTGGAGTTTATGGCATCGTTATTAAATAGTTTTTCAGGAAATTCAGATAAGATTTCACAATATATACAACATTGCAAGACAATGGGTATAGATGTTTTGCCCCCTTGCATAAATGAAAGTTCCTTGAAATTTACAGTTGTTTCTGGTAAAATTAGGTTTGGTATGTCTGCTGTTAAAAATGTTGGTGATCCACAGGTTGAAGCTATAATAGACGAGAGAAAACAACGAGGGGAATTTAAAGGGTTTATAGATTTTTGTGAAAGAATTGATCTGTCTAAAGTAAATAAGCGTACGGTTGAAAGCCTAATAAAAAGTGGGGCGTTTGATTGTTTTAATATTTATAGATCAAGGCTAATTAACTCGTTTGAGTCGATATTAAATTCGATAAGTAAGACGAGAAAGAATAATGTGGTAGGTCAGATGTCGTTTTTTGATGGTGATGATGAGGAGAGTTTATCGGATGCAAAATATGAGTTTCCTAAAATTGATGAGTTTTCAAGTAAAGCTATGCTTTCAATGGAAAAAGAGATGCTTGGTATATATGTATCGGGTCATCCGTTAGGTGAGTTTGAAAAGGCGATTAAGCTTAGGACTAGTTGTAAGGCTGTAGATTTATTAGAAGTTGTTGAGGAAGGTGAAGAGGAAGGTACTCAAAAGAAATTCAAGGATGGCCAAAAGGTTGTGGTAGGTGGCGTTATTTTAGAAAAGAAGGTAAAGACTACAAGGAATAATACTAATATGGCTTTTTTAACGCTTGAAGATTTTACAGGCTCTATGGAGATTATTGTGTTTAGTAATTCTTTGGATAAGTTTAAAGAAAAATTAGATGAAGAGAATGTGGTTTTAGTAAGGGGTAAGTTAAGTGTAAGAGAGGATGAGCCTACTAAGATTATTTGTGAGGAAGTTTTGTCTGTAGATGAAATAGATGAGGGCTTTAGGTGGAGTAAGGTCTTTTTGAGGGTTGATGATGTTATGGAAAAGACTAGACTAGAGGAAATAAGGGGCAGATTAAAGAGTTTTTTAGGCAAAATACCAGTTTTTGTGCATAATCAAGATAGTAAGAAGACTTTCATGTTAGAAAAAGATGTGTGGGTAAAGGAAGATGCAGCTCTTTTAGATGAGATGGTTAGTGTATTAGGGGTGGACAATGTGAAGGTGATGTAGGATAACACAAGGGCAATGTGAAGGGGATATAACAAAACAGACCCGTTCCATGTGATGGACGTCTCCTTGTGTTGAGTTAATTGAAAGGAGGAAAGTTTATGTATATACATGAGACAAGCTTTAAGGTAAGATATGCAGAGACTGATAAGATGGGTATTGTGCATCATTCTAATTATCCTATCTGGTTTGAGGTAGGAAGGACTGAGGCTACTAAAGCAGTTGGCGTATCTTATAGTGATATAGAGGGAAAAGGTGTTATGATGCCACTGTTGGCTATGAGCTTTAATTTCAAGGCTCCTGCACAGTATGATGATGAGGTTGTTATAAGGACATGGATTAAGATGCTTACAAAGACTAGACTTACATTTGGATACGAGGCACTTAAAAGTGATGATAGAAAATTACTTTGCGAGGGTGAGACAGAGCATGCATGGACAGATGATAAACTAAATCCAATTAATGCAAAAAAGGTTTTGCCAGATGTGTTTGACGTCTATTTGAAAGCTTTCGAGGATGTTGATTGTTAAGTTATTCGAATACTATCATCGCTAAGACTACTGCCTCAGAAGGAGTAGAGGTACTATGTGTATAGAATAACTAAGATTTCTGTTTATTAAATCGAGTGGTAATTTTACTTATAATTTATGCATATATTAAACTAGAGGGAGGAATTAAATTTATGTTAATAGTTGCTATTAATGGAAGTCCAGACAAAAATGGTAATACAGCCTTTTTACTTCAAAAGGTTTTAGAAAGTGCTAAGGAAAGTGGGGCAGATGATTGCGTTACTTTTAATGCGATGGAGCTTATAAATGAGCTAGAAGTTCCCTTTTGTACAAATTGTTCAAATCCTTGCACAGGTGAGTGTTATAAGGGTTCGAAGTTGGAGAAGGCTTTTGAAACTATGGAAAAAGCAGATGCTATTGTTATAGGAAGTCCTTCGTATTTTGGAACTGTATCAGGGCAGATAAAGACGTTTTTTGATAAGACTAGAAAGCTTAGGTCTAATCGTGTGCTTTGCAATAAGATTGCTGGTGGAGTAACAGTTGGAGGGTCTAAGTATGGAGGGCAAGAGACTACTATGAGAGCTCTTCATGATATGATGATGGTTCATGGCATGAGTGTTGTAGGAGATGGTCATATGGATGATGATTGTGGTCATAGTGGTGTTAGCGCTCAAAGACCTGCAAGTGAGGATAGGTTTGCATTAAAGAGAGCAAGGATTATGGGTAAAAGATTAGTAGAGAGTAGAAAGATTTAACAAGTCGAGTTATGAAGGCCATGAAAAGAAGAAAACAACACAAGGGCATATTCTATTGATCAACATAATAGAAGCGTCTTTGTGTTGTTTTTCTATTTACACTAGTGGGAACAATAACTTTTGATTATAAGAAAACAAAGAAAAGATTAACATAATGTTGACATTTATTAATTCTAGCCGTATAATAGTTATTGTAAGTTATATAATTAAATCTAAAAAATTTACAATTCTAATCATACTATCTCCATACAATTATATTTAATAAAAATCTAAACTAATCAAATTTTTTGGTTTTAAACAAGAATCTTATGCCATAATGAGGGTTTTTGTTTATGCACTAAAAATAAGGATACATTAATTTAATTACTTAATTTTAAGGAGTGGTCTTATGTTTTTAAGAAACAGTGGCTTCAAAAATCTAGTGGCTTTTTTGTGTGTATATTTAATGTTTTTAAGTATACTTCAAGTTCCGATAAAAGCCCAAAATGATGGTGAGACGGTTATAACAATAGACCTTGATAATCAAATTGCAGATGAGCTTAGTCGTGATTTATTTGGTGTTAATGCTAGATTTACAAATCATGGAGAAGGTATTTGGGATCCAGAAACAAATGATATTAATCCAGAGATTTTAGAATTATATC
>CAZTHU010000151.1:0-5497 GCA_964613575.1 uncultured Eubacteriales bacterium
TATAACTATATATTTTTTCACACTCACATCCTCTAACGACTCTAACAAACTCTTCCCCGTTACAGTTAAAGCATCTAACTTTAAAAGCTGTTTCTTGGATAACTCTTTCATTACAGCTTGAACACCACCTGCAAAATATAGATCCTGAACATGATGTTCACCTGCAGGTGCTAATCTACAAAGATTTGGCACTCTACTACTTACTTCATTAACAAGAGCTAAATTAAGCTCAATCTGTGCCTCATTAGCTATAGCCGTAAGATGTAATACAGAATTAGTAGAACACCCAAGCGCCATATCAACACTTAAAGCATTTAAAAATGCATCTTTTGTCAATATATCAGAAGGGCATAAATTTTTATCTAATAATTCCATAATCTTCATCCCAGTTTCTTTAGCAATTCTTATTCTCTGCGCAAACACTGCAGGTATAGTTCCATTTCCCGAAAGTGCCATACCTAAACTTTCAGTTAAACAATTCATCGAATTAGCTGTAAACATTCCAGAACATGAACCACATCCAGGACATGCAAGATTTTCGATATCACAAAGTTCTCTTTTCTCTATATTTCCTGCCTTAAAACTTCCAACAGCCTCAAACACACTGCTTAGGTCTAGGTGTTTACCGTTTTTTTCTACAGATAACATCGGACCACCACTTACAAAAATAGAAGGAACATCAATCCTAGCGGCCGCCATAAGCATTCCAGGTACAATCTTGTCACAATTTGGAATAAATACCAAAGCATCGAAACTATGAGCTAAAGCCATTGTTTCGCAAGAGTCAGCGATAATCTCACGTGAAGCCAAAGAATACCTCATTCCCTCATGTCCCATTGCCAATCCATCACATACACCAATTGCAGGAAATTCAATAGGCGTTCCTCCCGCCATCCTCACACCATCTTTAACAGCACTAGCTATTTTATCTAAATGAACATGCCCAGGTACCACTTCGTTTTGTGAGTTAACAACACCTATAAGAGGTCTTGCAATCTCCTCATCTGTTAAACCCATAGACTTTAATAAAGACCTGTGCGGCGCCCTATTTACCCCGCTTTTTATATTATCACTCAACATATAAAAGCCTCCTTTTTACAACTTAAATCTAACTGCTAATCCTTAACCTCAAATGGACCTTTGACCATAACCCATGCATCACCTGACGTTATCCTTATACCTCTCCCATCATCCCTAGGAACAATTAACAAGTGATTTAGAGGCACACTTTCATTACCTGATAAATCTCCGTTTGTTTCACTTGTTGCATCAACCAATCCGCCTGCAAGTGAGCTTACGACCCTTGCAGTCCCAGATCTTAGAATAATTTGCGTAGAATCACCTGCAATAATAGTTTCCCCTCTCTTTAGCAGCATGGGCTCAAAAGTATCCCTAAAGTCATCAGGTGAAATATCTGAAACATCATCAACTCTTTTTTCTAAACCATCAACCCTATCCATCAATTCAACTACCTGCTCTAACTCTTGACTTTCCTTTGACACACGATCTATCTCTCTTGTCAAAAAATCAATCTCTTCAACTAAACTACTAAATTTCTCTTCTACATAACCTTTAGTTACTAACGGATCCTCCAAAGATCCTGGATCACTTGCACTAAATCCCCAAAAAACTCCTCCAACTAAAATAGCTCCTGCACCAACCAAAGATATTAAAGTATACTTGTTTACTCTTATCCTCATTTAAATCTCACCTCTCCTCTCTTTGACTCAAAACCAATTGGCAAATTCCCAATCAAAAGCCCATCTAAATCCAATCCTAAACTCACACACAAAGCAATATCAACTTTTTTAAGTAATTCATCATCAATGTAACCAATCTTTTCTTTAAGTCTTTTTTTGTCTATTGTCCTTACTTGTTCTAATAACAAAACTGAATCTTTAGGTAGACCATAGCCAAACGCACTTAATTCTATATGAGTTGGAAGTTTAGCCTTGTCCATTTTTGATGTTATAGCAGCTGCTATGACCGTTGGGCTGTACCTGTTACCAATATCATTTTGAACAATCAACACTGGTCTTAACCCACCCTGCTCTGACCCCATAACTGGGCTTAAATCGGCATAAAATATCTCCCCGCGTCTTATATTCATTTTTCCATCTCCTATACAAAACTATCAACCATAGTTTTCCACAAGAGACAATAATCATTCAAAATAACTTGTTTTTTTATTAAGCATTAACTTGAAAACATTATAACTTTAAATATTTAACTTTACAAGTCAAAACTTATATTTAAGCTTAAGATTTAGTTCTACCATTACTGTTCACACAGGTGTAGATAGAAAAACGAAATCCCGTAATTGGGATTTCGTTTTTTTTGCCATATTTCCAAAATATTTTTAAATGAAAGAGTATATTTTTATACAACAAATTATTTCGAAACATAACTGTTACAAAATAATTTAGACACAAATAAAACTTGCAACCAAAGCGTGAAAAATTAGCATCAAATACTTCCTCGGGCTTAAAGCCCGAGGACTAGGTTTTTTGACCAAGCGTTTACTCCTCAATTTGAGGAACTGATTCGTATTTTCCCAAAATAGCTGTTTGGATTTTTTCCCTTGTATCAGCATTGATTGGATGAGCAATATCTCTAAACTCTCCATCTGGAGCTTTTCTGCTTGGCATAGCAATAAAAAGTCCATTTTGGCTGTCGATAACCTTAATGTCATGAACTACAAACTCGTTATCAAAGGTTACAGACGCTACAGCTTTCATTTTTCCATCTGAATCAATCTTCCTTATCCTTACATCAGTAATTTCCATGAAGTCATCCCTCCGTTATATTGTTCTGTAGATTAAATGTTTTAGTGAGTCATCCCCACTAAGATACATTCTTCTTGAAAAAAACAAACTCTCCTTCTTTTTTTTATTATTTTTAAAAATAGATATAAAGAATTTGTCCCTCTCCCTTATCATTTGTATCGTCACTTTATAAAAAAGACTTAATAATAATTTTTAATTTTTTATTTTAATTAACCGTTATCTAAAAAAATTACTTGCCGAAAAAGTTCTAGAAGGATGTTTTTTGTATTAGAATATACTCTATAATTAATATTACTACTCATGCTTTATTTAGATATGAATACAAATCTAGAAAACCTGTAGATGCACTTGATTTTGTTTTCAATAATAATTCTAGATTAAAAGGAGGAGATATAAATGGAATATAGAATCATTGGTTCAACAATGCCTTTAATTGAAATAAGCTTAAACAAAGGTGAAACCATAAAATCACAATCAGGCTCTATGAAATGGATGACAGAAGATATTCTAATGGAAACAGGTATATCAGGGGGCGTAATGGGAGCTTTAAAAAGAAAAATAGTTGGAGAAGGTATATTTATGAATTATTTTACTGGAAAGTCAAACGGCGCAACAGTTTCCTTTGGTCACACTTATCCTGGGATGATTATACCTTTAGATCTATCTATAAAGTCATACATCTGTCAACGAAGAGCTTTTTTATGTTCAACAGAAGATGTAAAAATTGACATGGCATTACATAAAAAACTACGAGTTGGTCTCTTTGGTGGTGAAGGTTTTATAATGCAAAAATTATCTGGAAATGGCACAGCTTTTATTGAAATAGACGGTGAATGCGTAGAAATAAATCTTGCGCCCAATCAATCCATAAAAGTAGAAACAGGTGCAGTAGGAGCAATCGAAGAGAGCGTAACGATGAATATTTCTCTTGTTAAAGGAATAGGAAACCTTTCTTTTGGTGGCGAAGGATTATTTTTAACCACACTAACAGGGCCTGGAAATGTATGGCTTCAAACAATGCCAATCCAAAGTATGGCCGCGGAATTATCAAAATATTTCATAAAACCAAGAAAAGGCTAGCATAATAAACAATAAATAAGGGGGACAAAATGCTCCCCCTTATTTATTGACCAATCCCTCTCCTACTTTAAAGATATCCCCTGCTCCCATTGTTATAACAATATCCCCTTTAGCAGAATTCTCCAAAATAAATTTTTGTATAGTTTCAAAATTTTCAAAATATACAGCCTTTTTTCCTTTTGCAATCAAAAGCTCACATAGGTCTTTTGCATGAACTTCACCTGTGTCATTTTCCCTTGCTGCATAGATATCAGAAATAATAACAACATCCGCATTTTCAAAAGAATTTGAAAACTCAAACAATAACTCCTTAGTCCTCGTATATGTATGTGGCTGAAAAACACAAATAACCTTCTTATACGCTCCATTCTTAACTGAATTTAGCGTCACTTTTATCTCAGTTGGATGATGTGCATAGTCATCCACAATTGTCATACCACCAACTTCTCCCTTAATCTCAAAACGCCTTCCTGCACCCTTAAAGTTTACTAATGAATTTTTAACCGTTTCAAAGTCTAGATCTTTAAAATACATCAAGCACCCACTAATAGCCGACAACGCATTACTGACATTATGATTTCCAGGAACGGATAATGAAATCTTTCCAATAAACTTTTCACTTTTATATACGTTAAAACTTGGAAATCCACGCTTGTCAAAACTAATCTCTCTAGCCTGCCACATTGCACTCTTATTTTCAATACCATATGTTACAAGATTGCACTTTACTCCCTGTATAATAGAACCTACATTTTTATCATCTATATTAGCTACAACATATCCATCACTAGGCACCTTGCCGACAAATTGCTCAAAAGATCTCTTTAACTGTTCTAAATCTTTAAAATAATCTAAGTGATCAAGTTCAACGTTGGATATAATAGCCATTTTAGGATTAAGCTTTAAAAAACTATCTACATATTCACAAGCCTCTGTTACAAAACACCCTTTACTTCCAACCTTCGTACTTTTTCGCATACTTGGCAAAAGGCCTCCAATATGAACAGTTGGATCTTTTTTAGCATCTAATAAAATAGAAGAAACCATAGAAGTAGTACTAGTTTTACCATGGGTTCCAGCACAAGCTATAGAAAAATTATAATCATCCATTATATGCCCTAAAAGTGTTGCTCTATCGATTGTTTTAATTCCAAGTCTTTTAGCTTTCAAAAGTTCAGGATTATCCATCGCAACTGCCGCAGTATAAATAACAAGATCGCTCCCATTTATATTTTCTTCATCATGCGGTATAAAAACCTTAATCCCAATATCATTTAGGTTTTTAGTGGCTATAGATGCTTTCATATCCGACCCCGTCACACAAATCCCTTCATTATATAAAATTTCAGCTAAGCCACTCATGCTAATCCCGCCAATTCCAATAAAATGCACATTCCTAACTTTTTTCAGATCAAACAATACAACATCCCCCTTCACCATTTATTATAACCAAGGATAACCCTCTTATCTTCCCACCCTCTCAACTAACTAACCACTATTTTATTATATTCTCTAAAAATTATAAATACTTTTTTAAAAATCATTAAAAAAGTAACAAAAAAAGCCTACTGTTCAGTAGGGTGATTGATGACTGGGGATAAGCAAAACGACATCACGTTAAATTTTAATAG
>CAZTHU010000152.1:0-5478 GCA_964613575.1 uncultured Eubacteriales bacterium
TGTATTGCAGGGATTTTTTTGTTTGTTTTGGGAGCATTTATATTAGGTGGATTTGGCGGGATATTTGGAGGAAATATTAAGGTGTAATGAAAAAAATGAGTTTTGACGATATAGATTTTACGAAGGGATAAAGAAGGTGGGGATACATAGATGACGTTAGAACAAGTTGCAAATGTGGGTTTGCGAATAGGAGAGATTGTTCTTAAAAGTGGTGCTGAGGTTTATAGGGCGGAATTCTCGATTGAAAAAACACTTGAGGCATTTAATGTAACGGGAGATGTGTTTGTGATTTCGACTGGAATTTTTATTACTGTAAATAATGAGGAAGGCGAGATTTATACTAAAATAAAAAGAATTAAGGGTAAGTCTGCAAATTTTCAAAGGCTGGAGCTTATAAACAACCTTTCAAGAGAATTGTGGTACAGGGATTATACTTATGAAGAGATAATGCATAGATTGAATGTAATTGAAGAAACTAAGAGTTATGGGTTACCGGTACAGTTGTTAGCGGCATTTGGGTTATCAACATCGTTTGCATTTTTCTTTGAGGCTACTATGGTGGAAGCGGTAATATCTGGAACAGTTGCAGCGTGTGCGTATTTAATAAATGTTAATTTTTTGTTTAAATATCTTGGGTTATTTTTTAACAATTTAATTACCTCAATTTTTATAACAGCTGTTTGCGTTGGGGTTTATACATTATTTCCATCTTTGAGACTATTGCAACTTATAATTGGTGGAATAATGGTTATAGTACCTGGAGTTGCAATAACTTGTGCTATGAAGGATGCATTAAATAGTGATGTTCTATCTAGTGGATATGCTTTTTCTGAGGTTATATTGACCGCTTTAGCGATAGGATCAGGGATATCTTTAACTTTATCAATTCTTTTAGGAGGGTAAAAAATGCCACCTTTTATCGTTTCATTTATTGGTGCTGTTTCTATAGCTTTGTTTTTTAATATGCCAGCTAAAAAGGTATGGTTGGCAGGATGTTTAGGGATTATAGCTTGGGGCGGTTCTCATTATTTTAGCTTGTTATTTGATCTTGAGAATGCATCCGTTTTTTTTGGAGCACTTTTACTGGGGATTTCGAGCGAGATAATGGCTATTTTCTTTAAGACCCCGTCCTTGGTTTTTTCTGTATCTGGATCTATTCCTTTGGTACCAGGAGTTGTAACATATGAGGCTGCAAGGGCAGCTTTTGAAGGTGATTATGCAGAGGCTGCAGGTAATGGAATTAGTGCTTTGATAATTGCAGGATCTATTGCAATGGGAATCATGATTGCGACGGCTTCTTTTGTTACTGTAAGAGGTATTTTAAAGGAAAGAAGGAAAAAGAAACTGGAGGTTGTAGAAAATGAAATACCAGAGAATAGTATTTTTAAGGTTTGATTTGAGTACTTGACAATGTGTTTGAAGGTGGATTATAATGGGAGCAGCAAAGTCAAAGAAAGTTAAAATCAGTGTAACCTTACGATTGGAGGTAGATTTATGCCAAAGCTTTGTGATATAATAGAAGAATTTATTAAAGAACTGATAAGTGAGACTGATGGTGTTGTTGAGCTTCAAAGAAATGAACTGGCTAATAAATTCAATTGTGTGCCTTCTCAGATAAATTATGTTATATCGACCAGATTTACGAATAATAGTGGTTATTATGTTAGAAGTCGGCGTGGTGGTGGAGGTTGTATAAGTATTCAAAAGGTTGAAATGCAAGGTGACGCAGGCTATTTTATGCATATTATGCATTCTATGGGGAATAGTATTTCACAACAGCAGGCGGAGATTTTCATAAAAAATTTTGTAGACTATGACGTTATAAACGAGCGAGAATCTAATCTTATAAGATCTGCTATAAGTGATAAGATTTTAATGTCGGTTGGTATTGAACAAAGAGATAAAGTGAGGGCAACGCTTTTGAAAAACATGATAACATCGTTGATTGTGTAGAGGTAAATAAGCTTTAAAAGGGGGTATATTATGGATTGTCAAAGTTGCGGTAAGAATAAAGCTAATGTTCATATTGTTCAGGATGTTGGGGGCAAGCATAATGAGTTTTTTTTATGTGGTGAGTGTGCTAAACACTATAATAACGGAGGATTTGGGTTCTCGTTGGGATTAGAAGATGGTATGTCAATAGATCTTAAAAATTTTTTGCCAGGCTTTATTGGCAATAGCAATGTGTTAGAAAATCAGAAGCAGACGCTTTCTTGTGAAGTCTGTGGATTGAGTTTTGATGAGTTTAGGGAGATTGGTAAGCTAGGTTGTGGAAATTGTTATGCAACATTTTACGAGAGGTTGGCACCTGTTATATCTAGAATACACGGAAATGTTGGTTATAAAGGTAAGATACCAAGTCTTGGGGTTTCAAAAAAGACAAAGGAAGTTGTTAGTCTTCAAAAGCTTAAGGAAGACTTAAAAAATGTTATAGCAAAGGAAGAATATGAACAGGCGGCTATTATTAGAGATAAAATTAAAGAAATTGAAGGTCAAAAGGGGGGCTAAACGTTGGTGGAATCAGAGGTTACAATAAGTACTAGGGTAAGACTTGCAAGGAATTTGCAAGACATACCGTTTCCTTTTAAATTGGATGGTCAGAGGCGCAGAGAGGTTTTAAACAGTATTACAGAAACTATTATTGAAAAAAATTTACTAAATATGCAATTTGACCCTATTGACATGGGGGGGGTTGAGCCGATATATAAACAGGGACTTTTAGAAAGACATTTAATAAGCCCTGAATTCTTGGTTGAAACTAGACCAAGCTGTCTTTTGAAGACAAAAGATGACAAAATAAGCATTATGGTAAATGAAGAGGATCATTTGCGTATACAATGCTTTTCGTATGGGCTAGATCTTCAAAACGCCATGAATCTATGTATGGATGTCGAGTCTATGCTAGAAAAACGACATAGATTTGCCTTTGACAGTAGATATGGATTTTTAACTACTTGTCCTACAAATATTGGAACAGGGTTAAGGGCTTCTGTCATGTTACATTTGCCAGCACTTGTGATGACTGGGTATATCAAGGATATCATCCAAGGTGTTTTGAATTTAGGATTGACGGCAAGGGGCATTTATGGTGAGAATACTGATGCTGCTGGAAATATGTTTCAAATATCGAACCAAAAGACGTTGGGGCAAACAGAAGAGAGTATTGTAAATAATGTTAGTAATGTTGCCATGCAGATTATTTCTCAGGAGAAAAATGTTAGGGCACAGATGTATTCTCAAAATAAGTTTAAATTTGAAGATAAGGTAATGAGAGCGTTAGGAGTATTAAGCAAGGCTAGATTAATGTCACTAGATGAGAGTTTTAAGCTTTTATCTGATGTGAGATTGGGAGTTGATATGGAAATTATTGATGAGGTTTCAAGACAAATATTAGATGAGCTTTTAATCTATATTCAGCCAGGAAGTTTGCAACAAAGACTTGGAAACCGCCTTGAAGTTAAGGAAATGGATGTTTATAGGGCGGATTTAATACGAGAGTTGATTTTACAAAAAGGAGGGTTATTATGACTAATGGAAGATTTACTGAAAAGGCAGAAAAGGCTGTTAATTTTTCGCAGGAAAGTGCAATGCAATTGCTTCATAATTACGTTGGGACTGAACATTTGCTTTTAGGTCTAATAAGAGAGGGTGAAGGAATTGCAGCTAGAGTTCTTCAAGCTCAAGGAGTTACGGAGGAACGAATTGTAGAGAAAATTGATATCATTATAGGCAGAGGAACTGATATGGTTGAGCAGCCAATTGGTTTTACACCTAGAACAAAGAGAGTTATGGAGCTTAGTTTTAGGGAAGCTAGAAAAATGGGTCATAATTTTATTGGAACAGAGCATTTGCTTTTAGGAATTATAAAAGAAGGTGATAGTGTTGCTTTAAGGGTTTTAAGTGATTTGGGGGTAGACCTTCAAAGAATGATCGGGGAAGTAGTAAAAATATTAGGTGAAGAGCCTCAAACAAATAATGGTGCACAATCAAAGGCGCATCCTCAAAATACTAATACACCTATATTAAATCAGTTTGGCAAAGATTTAACAGAGTACGTAAGAGAGGGGAAAATTGATCCTGTAATTGGAAGGGGTACGGAAATAGAAAGGATTATTCAGATCCTATGTCGTAGAACTAAAAATAACCCGTGTCTTGTTGGTGAACCGGGTGTTGGTAAGACATCTGTGATTGAAGGGTTAGCACAAAAGATTGTTGATGGTGATATACCAGAGATTTTAAGGGATAAAAGAGTTGTGACACTTGAATTATCCTCTATGGTTGCAGGGGCAAAGTATAGGGGTGAGTTTGAAGATAGGTTAAAAAGGTCAATGGAAGAAATTAAAAAGGTTGGAAATGTGTTGTTATTTATAGATGAAACCCATACGATAATTGGTGCGGGTGCTGCAGAAGGAGCAATTGATGCGTCTAATATCTTAAAGCCACTTTTAGCAAGGGGTGAGATTCAACTAATTGGTGCAACAACTATAGATGAGTATAGAAAACATATAGAAAAAGATAGTGCTTTAGAAAGAAGATTTCAGCCCATTGATGTTGGTGAGCCAAGTATTGATGAGGCTGTAGAGATCTTAAAAGGGATAAGAGATAAGTATGAGGCACATCATGGTGTTACAATAACGGACGATGCAATAGAAGCATCTGTTAAATTTTCGCATAGATATATAACTGATAGATTTTTGCCTGATAAAGCTATTGATTTAGTAGATGAAGCCGCTTCTAGAGCAAGATTAAAGACGTATACTGCACCTCCTGATTTGAAAGTATTAGAGGAGCAAATTGAGCGGCTTAAGAAAGAAAAAGAGGATTATATTATAAATCAAGAGTATGAAAGAGCTGCAAAGATTAGAGATCAAGAGCAAAAAGTAAAGAAAACTTTAGAGGAGCAAAAAACAAATTGGCAAAAAAAGACGCAGGTAGACAAACATACCATAACGGAAGATGAGATTTCAGATATCGTTTCTATTTGGACTGGCATACCTGTTAAAAAACTTGCAGAGGAAGAATCGCAAAGATTACTTAAGATGGAGGATATATTGCATCAAAGGGTTGTTGGTCAAAATGAGGCAGTAACTTCTATATCAAAGGCAATTAGAAGGGGCAGGGTGGGTCTAAAAGATCCGAAACGTCCTGTTGGTTCATTTATATTCTTAGGTCCTACTGGTGTGGGTAAAACTGAGCTTACAAAGGCTTTAGCTGAGGCTGTCTTTGGTGATGAGAATGCAATGATTAGGGTTGATATGTCAGAGTTTATGGAAAAGCATAGTGTTTCAAGATTGGTAGGGTCGCCTCCAGGTTATGTAGGATTTGATGAAGGTGGACAGCTTACTGAGAAGGTTAGACGTAAACATTATTCTGTTATTTTATTTGATGAAATAGAAAAGGCGCATCCAGATGTTTTTAATATTTTGCTTCAAATATTAGAAGAAGGAAGGCTTACAGATTCTAAGGGTAGATTGGTTG
>CAZTHU010000153.1:0-5468 GCA_964613575.1 uncultured Eubacteriales bacterium
CGGACTAGGTTTAGATGTAAATCCAATACCTATAAAAACGGCAATGAACCTTATGAAAATGGAGGTAGGTGCATGTAGGTTACCCCTAGTCAATACATCAGAGGAAAACATCCAAAAAATAAGTGAAGCTTTAGAGCGCTATGGAGTCCAGTAGCAAAGAATTTATTCTCAATGTATTCAGTAGCGGAGAATTCATTCTCCGCGCACAACCTAATTTTTCAGTAGCGGAGAATTCATTCTCCGCGCACAACCAAATTATATCAAAAGAGAAATGGGGTATAAATATGACTAAGATCATCCTAAGCGGATGTAATGGAAAAATGGGTCAAACAATTATTAACCTTGTAAAAACAATAGAGGATGCAACTATAGTTGCTGGCATTGATATTTTAAGTAATCCAGAAGAGCTCTTCCCTGTCTTTACTCATCCATCACTTTGTGACTGTGATGCAGACGTAATTATTGATTTTTCAAGACCTTCTGCTATAGAAAACCTTGTAAAACTGGCAAAAAATAAGAATATGGGGCTTGCCATTGCAACTACTGGTCTTGAAGAACACCACCACATGATATTAAAAGAAGCCTCTAACTCTATCCCTATTTTATTGGCATCAAACATGTCGCTAGGAGTAAACTTACTATTAGAGCTTGTAAAAACTGCTTCAAAAGCTCTCTTAGAAAATTTCGACGTAGAGATTATAGAAAAGCATCACAACTCAAAAGTTGACGCACCTAGTGGAACCGCTCTTACAATAGCAGATACAATAAATAGTGTTCTAGACAATGAAAAGCCGTATGTATATGAAAGAGCCTCTAAAACTGAAAAGCGCTCAAAAGATGAAATAGGCATCCACTCTATAAGAGCAGGAACAATAGTTGGAGAACATGATGTATTATATTCAGGTCAAAACGAAATGATACAAATAAGCCACAAAGCATACTCTAGAGATATTTTTGCTAGCGGTGCAATAAAATGTGCTAAATTTTTAAAAACGAAAAAATCGGGTTTTTATAGCATGCAAGACCTGTTTTCTTAAAAGATTCCTACCTGATTACCTACAATTACCAATACTCCTGCCTCTACAGGCGAAGAGTCACTCAGCCTATACAGTACAACCAATATTTCTTTATCTTCGGGGGACGTCATTTAACAACATTAAGAAGGCATAGCGTCCTCCCGCTCCATAAGTTTAAGTTCTATACTAACCAAATACTTTGACCCCTTATTTACTACCTCAACCTCTCCGTCAAACATTCTCATTATACTTTCAAAAACACTTTTATAAAGAACTTTTGAGTGTAGTTTAACATTTTGTCCTTCCTCATCAAATCTATGTACTGGGGATACTATAATAATAAAATTAACAAAATCTTTTTTGCTACACTCATTTACAAAAAACTTCACATATTTTTTAAATCCTGGAAGAACAGTTTTAATTAAGTTGCAAACACAATACTCTATAAGACCCATCTTAACCCTAAGTTTTCGCTTTCTCACATCATCAGAATAATTTTGTTGAGCCTCTACACCTAGACTAAGTCTATCCACCGAATCTAAAGCCTC
The DNA here is from genome assembly GCA_964613575.1 of uncultured Eubacteriales bacterium. Lineage (GTDB taxonomy): Bacteria > Bacillota > Clostridia > CAZTHU01 > CAZTHU01 > CAZTHU01. The sequence continues at coordinate 1,565 of CAZTHU010000153.1, forward strand.
TATGCCAGACTGAATCCTCTCTATAATATCCTGAACCTCAACAAAAACATACTCTACGCTAGATAACGATAATAAATTTTCAAAAGCCTCTTTAGCAACTAATAAAATATCCTCCCACTCACCTTTTTGAACATCTATAGAGGCTAATGAACTAAGCGTTGCAAATAGATCCTTCCCGCACCACCCAAGAAGCTCCCTTGCCTGTTTAGAATCAGAAACACTTTGATTAACCTTCTTTATCATGTTTTGATACGTCACATTCCTTGCCTCTAAGGATTGTCTTAAAAGAACCTCAGCCTTTCTCTCTTTATAATAATCAATAGATTTATATAATACATCCAAAAGCTCCGCCCTATTTCCCCAAGGTTTAGTAATAAACTGATATATATAAGCCCCATTAATAGCAGCAAGCATTTGTGGCAAGTAAAGATAACCCGAGAGCACAACCCTAACCGTAAGTGGCCATCGTTCTTTAACAATTCTCAAAAGCTTTAATCCATCCATTCCAGGCATTTTCATATCAGCAACTATAACGGAAATCTCCTTTTCTTCCATGAGCGAAATCGCCTCTGCACCACTTTGAGCAAAAAAGGTCCCAAACGACTCATACATAAACTCTCTTTGAAGAGAGCGTAATATAGTTTCTTGATCATCTACACAAAGTATTGAATACGCCTTATCCACTCTGATTTACTCCCTTCATACTCAAAGAAATACGTTTCCTATTAGCATCAACCTCTAAAACCTTCACTTTTACGATATCACCTACCGCCACAACATCCATGGCTTTTTTTACATAATTATCACTAAGTTGTGATATATGTACTAGTCCGTCCTGATGAACCCCTAAATCAACAAATGCACCAAAATCCGCAACATTTCTTACTGTCCCAGCTAATACCATCCCTGGTTCTAAATCTTCTATATCAAGTACATCAGACTGCAAAATAGGCTTAGGAAGTTCTTCTCTAGGGTCTCTACCTGGTTTTAAGAGCTCATCTACAATATCATTTAATGTTGGCACTCCCGTATCTAGTTTCTTTGCAATCTCCTGAACCCCTACATTTTTTAATTTTTTAGTCAAATCCTCTATATTCTTTTCCCTAACATCCTGTAGACTATAGCCCATAATTTCTAATAATTTTTTTGCAACATCATATGACTCAGGATGCACAGATGTATTATCTAATATATTCTCCCCATCGGATATCCTTAAAAAACCAGCGCACTGCAAAAATGCCTTTTCACCTAATTTTTTAACTTTTAATAGCTCTCTTCGTTTCTTAAACTTTCCATTTTGCTCACGATATTCAACAATGTTTTTAGCAATGCTTGAATTAATTCCTGCAATACGTGACAAAAGTGGAGCAGACGCCGTATTTAAATCCACACCAACGCTATTTACACATTGCTCTACAACCCCTCCTAAAGAGTTTCCTAGTCGTTTTTGATTCATATCATGCTGATACTGACCAACACCAATTGCTTTAGGATCAATCTTAACAAGCTCCGCTAAAGGATCTTGGAGTCTTCTTGCAATCGATACTGCACTTCTTTGTGCCACATCAAAATCTGGAAATTCATCCGCTGCAAGCTTTGACGCAGAGTACACAGATGCTCCAGCCTCGTTTACAACCATGTAATAAACCTTTTTATCTAGTCCCTTTATAAGATTTGCAATAAACTCCTCAGATTCTCTAGAAGCCGTACCATTACCAATTGCAACAATATCTATATCGTATTTCTTTATGAATTGTTCCACAACCACTCTTGACTCATCCACCTTATTTAAGGGCGGTGTAGGAAATATAACCTTAGTATCTAAAACCCTGCCCGTATCATCTACCACCGCGAGCTTACATCCCGTCCTATAAGCTGGATCAAGCCCTAATACTACACTTCCTTCTACAGGTGGTTGCAAAAGTAAATTTTTCAAATTCTCTGAAAAAACCTTCATCGCGTTCTCTTCTGACTCTTCCGTTAGTGCATTTCTAATCTCTCTTTCAACTGATGGCAAAATTAAACGCCCAACACCATCAACAATAGCCTGCTCAACATAAGAAGAAGATTCATTAGATTCTTTTTTTATCATTTTGCCTTTAATAAAACCAATAATTTTCTCATCTTCTATCTGTAATTTTACACCTAAAACGCCTTCTTTCTCACCCCTATTAATAGCTAATACTCTGTGCCCTGGGATGCTAGATACCATTTCCTTATAATCATAATACATCCTATAAACAGAATCCTCTTTTGTCTTAGCCGACACAACCATCAATCCCGTTTGGAAAAAAACATCCCTTGCCTTTTTTCTGTAATTTGGATCATCGGACACACTCTCTGCAATTATATCCATAGCACCTGCTAGAGCCTCTTGCTCATTATTTACACCCTTTTGTTCATCAATATATTCTTTAGCTAAAAACGGGATGTTTTTAACCTTAGGCTCTTGTTCTAATAAAAGGTTTGCTAATGGCTCTAATCCTTTTTCTTTTGCAACCGACGCCCTCGTTTTTCGCTTTGGCTTAAATGGTCTGTAGATATCCTCTATCTCTTGTAATGTTTTTGCCTTGTGTAAACTTTCAGCTATTTCATCAGTTAATTTATCCATACCCTCAATAAGCCTTAAAACATCATTTCTTCTTTCATCTAAATTTCTAAGATATAAAAGTCTTTCATGAAAATCCCGAAGAATTGTATCATCGAGTTCTCCCGTCATCTCTTTTCTGTACCTAGCAATAAAAGGAATGGTGTTTCCTTCATCAATTAACTTTATTGTATTTTGCACCTGTTCCCTCTTAAGCTTAAATTCCTCAATTAAAACCTTTAGAATATCCATATCACAAAACTCCCTTCAATCAAATTTTATTCTAATTTCAAAAACATGTCAATTCATTATTTGTATTTTAAAAAAATGATTTGGAATACTACATATAAGGTGGTGATTTTTTTGAAAAGACTATTTAATATTCTTGGAAGCAAAGTGGTTACGTCGGATGGTCAAAAAATTGGAAATATCTTCGATATTGCTATCCCTAAAAACTCGCTACTAGATATAGAAGCCTTCATTATAAAAAACGAAAATGACCCAAAACAAAAGTCAAAAATAGTTCACTGGCACAAAATAAAAAAAATAGAGGATATAGCTAAAGCGGGATTAAGCCTTGCTAATGAACCTCTTGAGCTAAATAGAGATTTTCTTTCAAAACACTACCTTTTTAAGAAGGATTTGCAAAACTTAAGCGTTTTCACAAGTACTGGTAAGGAAATTGGTCTTTTAAAGGATCTGTATATTTGTGAAAAGGAAGGTATAATTGAATGTATCCAATGTTCAGATGGACTTATAAAGGATATTGCAAGGGGAAGAACACTAATACCTTTAGTTGGAAATGTAGAATTTTCAAAGGACATGCTTGTAATCCACAAAGACTGCTTACAAGATTCCTTTAGTAGCAGGGAGGTGAAAGTATGAGTCTACGCAGAACCCTTATCATAGGAAGCATGATAGGATTAACAGCAAGCGCAATTATGCAACCCAAACACAGAAATAGGTGGAACAAGAGAGTGAAAGGCACATTCAAAAAAATGAAAACATTAAAAAATTGGATGTAGTGTTGGTTAGGTGGTCAGTTGGACAGTTGGACAGTTGGACAGTTGACCACCTTCCACCTTAAGGAGCACAAAAAATGCTATTTAGGCTTGTCTTCCCATTTATTTTTGCTATTTTTATATCATACCTTATAAACCCCGGTGTAGAGCATTTTGAAAAGGTTGGGCTTACTCGTACTAAAGGTATACTTTTTGTGTATGTTTTACTTCTTTGCGCTCTTACAAGTGGCTTTATAATTTTAACCCCACATTTAGCATCTAATATTGATGAGCTTACCAAAACACTTCCAGAAAT
>CAZTHU010000154.1:0-5419 GCA_964613575.1 uncultured Eubacteriales bacterium
ACTGAAAGTACTGAAAATAATAGATTTGTGGAAATCCCACAAATCGACAATGTGGAATCCCGCAAATCGACAAGTGGGATTCCCGCAGCTAATAAGAATAATAATAACAATAAAGAAAAAGAAAAAAATCAGTCAGTCAGTCAAAAAAAAATTAATAAGTCAACTGAATCTAAACAAGAAAACAAATTACAAGAAGACAGACTGACTGATGAATTACAAACAATATACGATAATGCAAGAATTGAACTTTTTGAAGATGATGAATTAAAAGATAATCTGCGTGATACAATTACTACTGCCTTTCAAGATCTTAAAACAAAAAGTATTATAACAAAATTAAAGCTAGAACACATAGATATAGCAATAAGTAATTACACAAATGCTCAAATAAAACAAGAAATAAAAAACCCACGAGCTTATTTTCTTAGATGCATTATAAGTGCAATCGAAGAATTTGGGTTAAAAAAGTTGTTTTAAAAAGTAAGGTAAATGGATTTATATAATTAGCTAGATATATAACCCATTTGTTTTATACAAAAAGCACTCAATTTTTAGATTTTAATATAGAACAAGGGTAAATTTACCTTATCAACAAAAACGTGCCTTATTTCGCTTTTTGGTGTTATTTTAAAGCTATTGTTGAGTATGAAAATAATATTGGAAAGATATCTAATCTGAAATTTTAATAAAGATGGTAAAAATAAAATGAAATTATTGATTTAGGACTTCACTTATTTTATCAACTATTCTTTCCACGACGGGGACTACAACTGAATTACCTGCTTGCATATATGCTTTGGTATTACTTAAACGTTCTGATATTTTAAAATCTTCGGGGAAGCCTTGTATTTTGAAACATTCAACGGGTGTTAATTTTCTTATTCCGTGTTTAGACAATATTAAGGGAACATTATGCCCTCCTGTTCCCATATTAGCTGTTAATGTTGGGCAAACGTTATTCTTATTTTCTCTTACATATTTTCTTCTCCACTGATAAATGGTATCGGTCTTTTTTATGCTTTCAGCTAAAATATCGTAAATACTATACTTTTCAGGGGTGTAATAAAAATCTGAATTTACCTTCAATTCAAAATCTATGATATCTCTAAGCTTATTGGTTAATATTACAGGATTGGGAAATTCGAATTTGTAGTAATGATTTTTGTTTTTAAACGCAATTATATATATTCGCTCTCTGTTTTGAGGTATATTCCCGTAATTCATAGCATTTAAAACTTTATATTTAACATAGTATCCTTCTTTTTTTAGTTTTTCGAGTATGATATTAAAGGTATTACCATTATCGTGACTTACTAAATTTTTAACATTTTCTAAAAATATAATATTGGGTTTTTTTATTTTAAATATCCGTTCAAGTTCAAAAAATAAATTCCCTCGGCCCTTTTCATCATTAAAACCTTGTCTATATCCTGCTATACTAAATGCTTGACAAGGGAAACCTGCCAGCATTATATCAAAATCAGGTATTTCATCGGTTTTAACATCACGAATATCTCTATTATCAACTTTAACGTTGAAATTAGTTTCATATGTTTTGGTTGCGTAAGAATCTATTTCATTAGCATATATAACTGAAAACCCTTTGTTTTCAAAAGCAAGGTCTATTCCACCAACACCTGCGAAAAAACTTGCACATAAGTAATTCATATACAAAACCCCCATATATAAAAATAAATAGCAGCGCGCCGCAATCTTTATTTCACAAAAATGAGATTTAACACCCCATTCCTCCGTTTAATAGATTTTATGTTTCAGTGTTCTTATGTTTAATTCAGCGACAGGCTTCAAATCTTCTGGGTTAATAATAAAATTAATAATACTAAAACGTGGTCGCCTACCTGATTTTTGTTGTTGAGCCAATGTTTCTGTTTTATTTACCATCACCTTTTTAAGTGACTCTGAATTAAGACCAGTGTTGTAAATAAATAATTCATCAGTTCGCTTGTTTAATCTTAAAAAATACAAATTGTCAAATTTTTCCTTTGGTGAAAAAGAAGTAGTATCTTTGTCCCAGTTTGATGTAGCTTTCATTTCGATTACTTCACCAGTCTTCTCGTCAAGAGCATCCCCACCCGATCCTTTGTTCCATTTAAACCCCATAATATAACAACACAAGGCTTCTGATATGGTTTCAGGAAAATTTATTCCTCTTGTGGCTGATGATCTTATTCTACTGTCTAACTCTTTCCACAGAAAATACATCTCTATGGCATCATTAAATCTTGCATCATCAATAATTACTAAATCTAGTTTTTTCTGTTTTGCCATTTGTGTTTTAAGGGTGTTAAGCCTCAATTTTGTTGATTATATCATTCATTATATTAAAGTCAATTATGCCTTCTATTGATATTAAAGCATAGTATGCTTTCCTGTTAAAATTATAATTTTAACTTGCATTATTTTTGCTTTTCGTCTTTTTCTTTAAATTTATCCAAATACCATTTTTCCCGATCCAAAAGCTCTGTAATTTTATCATTGTTTTCATTTCTTATTTTTTCAATTTTCTTTTCATACTTATCAGTTATCTCTATCCTCATTTTTTCCTTCTCTATCTCTTTCCTTTCTTCTGCTTTCGAAGCATTTTCGGTAATCTTAGTCTCTAAAACATTAGTTTGCTTTTGAAGATCAAATAAGTTAGTTTCTAATTCTTTATTTTGAGCGACAAGCGCGTCATTGTTTTTAATTAAGATATTTTCTCTTTCTTTCAGCTCCACATTCACATCTTTAAGTTTTCTATATTCAAGTATATCTCTTTCAAGTCTTTCATTTTCTTTTTTGAGACGTTCGAGAGATTCTCTTTGTGTTTGGGTGAGCTCGGAGAGAGTTTGTGTTTCGTTTAAGTGAGTTGCTTTAAGATCTTCATTGTCTTTTTCGAGCCTTGAGAAGGATGAGAGCAATTCGTCTTTTTCGAATTTTAAGCTGTTTAATTGTTCTTGGACCTCTTTTAGTTTTTCTTTTGTGATATTGATACTTTCTTCTTTACCGTTTATTATCCCAGCGTATTTGTCGTCCTTATCTTTTAGAATTGTGTCTACGCGGTTGATTGAGTTATTAAATATATTAATTATTCTTCTAACGAGCGTCTCTAATTCGTCTAAATCCTGAGAAATTAGAGGACTATTTTGTTTGATAATGTTAGATTCGTATAAGGCGAGTAAGGTATCTATGAAATCCTTACCCTGCATATTGTTTTCTTCTAATATTTTTTTTAGTTTATCTTTTGTTTCTTGCGGTATTTTTACGCCCCAGGTTGTTAACGAACCTAACTCTAGTTGATTTTCCATTTTAAAGCCTCCTTAGTTAACTGGTTAACCTTAGTTTTATAAGTATGTTTAGAGTTAACCTATAATTAATTATATCATAAGGTGTGAAAATTGCAAATAAATTTATACGATTTTGACTTGTTTAACATAGCGGTTCAAGGTTGGGATGTTTCTGATTTATTCGCCTTGTTTTTATCCTATGGAAATTTATCTATTTTTGGGGTTGTAAGTTGGTACCGTCCAAAATTCCGTCATCTCAAATCTAGCTCCGATACAAGTGTATCCAAGTCTTGGCATTGCTAATGTTGTCGCACTTTGTTAGTAGCCGTGACAGGATAGCTGAATTGTAATTGTAGATATTTAGCGTACCCTCTTTTATCGTCCTACTATAAATTTATGATGAGTTCCTGGCAAGTATTTCTTCTGCCCACTTTCCGGGTGGTTGACTATACACATAATCCCTCGATGCGGGTACGCTTAATAATGCGGAAAAAAACTTATCCTCTCTTATCATTTTTTCTGCTTTATCCTCTCTGATGTTTTTTGTTTTTAGTACGTCGACAATATCTGTAATTAAGTCTTGGTCAGCTATGAATCTATCAACAATATCATTCTTTTTAGGTTTGGATGACTTTTTTCTGGGCTTAAAAACTTCGTCTGGTATTTCAACAGTTGAAGTAATTTCAACTATTTTCTCTGCGTGGCTAAGGCGTTCTTGTGTCAGTGGGTGATTTCTCATAGCGGCTACAATTTTTGTCTTATCTGAATGTGTGTAAATTTCAGTTGTTCGCGTAGAGGTATGTCCGAGAAAGTCTGCAAGCTCTTTAAGATCTAGTAATTTTGATTGATATAAATGAGTCGCTGCGGTGTGGCGCAATGAATGAACGTGAATATCAGGATTGACACCAGATTTGCTGAAAATATCACGTAGCGTTTTTGACACTGTTGATTCACTTAGCCTAATACCATCTTTGCTTAAAAAAAGAGCTTTGTGGTCAATTCTAAATTCAGTTTTACGTTTATATCTGTATCGCGGATGCTTACCTCCGTGTGGCATTTTTTGTCGCGCTAATGCATTTCTAATAATTTCTGCACGGGAATTATTAATATAAGCTTCAATCATAACATTTAATTGCTCCGGAAGAAAAACGCTCCTATTTTTATTTCCCTTGCCATTTACAGTCAACATTTCTACTTTATATGATTTTCCATCAATAAAAACCTCTTTCTTTGTGATGTCTTCAATGTTGATCCCAATAAGCTCTGACATCCTGAGACCCAATAAAAGAAATGTATATATTATTAAGCTATTGCGTTCATAATGTTTATTTTTAGCTATGTTATTCAATATATTTTTACATTCAGATTTACTCAAAAATCCTGGTACATTTAAACTACTCGCATCTCTTATTTGAGGTGTCACTATTAAATCATAAAATCCAATATTTTTAGGTCGTATGCGCATATACTGAATTATGTACTTAAAAAAGCTTCTAACCACTGCGATTTTATACTTTGCAGTTTTTGCAGTTGTTTTATTCCAAGATATAGTGTTTTTATACGTGCCTTTGTTTGCTTGCCCATACAAAACAATTATTTCTAAGTAATTTGTGTAAAGCCTTATATCGCTTTCTCTATAATTTCCGTCCCTTTGCTTAATCATATAATTTCTTCCGTTGCGGTCTTGCAAGTCACATACTTTTTCTAGGTAATCTACATCTATGTCATTGATTTTTTGCCAAAAAATTAGTCTATGAAAGTTTTCTATCTCTGTAATATCTTCTTTTGTTTTAATTTCTTTCTTCATTAACCTTAAACAGCTGCTAACTTTGTTGAAATTAGACGGTTTAGCTCTTAAAAACTTAAGAAATTTTAAAAACTGTATCATTACACTAGCAAATGTCTCCTGAGTGCTTTGTGATTGACTTTTTTTATATTTATGATCTAAAAATTCTTCAAGAAGAGGAGGTAGCCCCCCTGTTTTTTTCTTATTTGCAATAAATTCTAAATTGGCAGGTTTTCTTTCTAACATAGTTTAGCCCCCTTTTTTTTAGATTAATACACAAATACCTCCTATGTATTTATTATAGCACATTACAGGTTATTTTTCAACAACCTACTTTTAACTCGTCTTA
>CAZTHU010000155.1:0-5417 GCA_964613575.1 uncultured Eubacteriales bacterium
TCCCTTGCACAATGAAAAAACCGCTAGTTTTAAAATATATAAAAACACCCAAACATTCAAATGCTTTGGGTGTGGGGTTGGCGGTGATGTTGTTAATTTAATATCTAAATTATGCGATGTAAGGCCTAAAAGAGCTGCTGAAATTATAGACAGTGATTATGGTCTTAATTTATTTGATAAACCTATTAAAATGAGTAGGTATGAGCAAATAATAATGGCACAAAAAAAAGAAGCCATTGAATTGGAGAAAAAGAAACAGCAAGAGTCAAGGTCTAATTATTGGGACGTTTTAAGTGAGTGGAAAAGGCTTGACGATAATAAAAGAACCTACACACCCAAAAATGTAGATGAGGACCTACACGAACTATTTATCGAAGCACTTCAAAAATTATCACATCAAGAGCATTTACTTGATATAGCGGAGGTTCGTTATGGAAAATATTGAAAAATTCACAGAAGAACAATTATTGAGCAAAGAAACATTTGACGCTCTTTTCAAAAAAGAAGGCTTTGAAAGGATGCAAACTCACAACAGCTTAAAGCTAAGAGCCAAGAAACTAACAATAACAAAAATGTTTGACAGCACTTATAGGCATTTCTTGATAGACCACGTTAAAAAGAACAGAAGTGAGTCTGGCTATAAAACAAGTTTTACTGATTGTGAGAGCATATTTTGTGGAGATTGGATTGCTGAAGATTTAGGCATTAAGAAAAATGAAATAAACTTTCAAACAGGACAAACTTCGATGAAGGAGGCATCAAGGATACCAATTCTTCCGATAGAGATATTGGAAAACATGGACACAGGCATAGAAAAAATAAAACTCAAGTTTAGACCAGAAACAGATTGGAAGCATATAATATGCGAAAAAGTTACAATATCAAGCAATTCTAAGATAGTGGAATTAGCTAATAAGGGTATAGACGTTACAACTGACAGTGCAAAGCTTTTAGTTCAATATCTCCATGATTGCACTACGTTAAACCAGTTGCCAAGACACAAGTCAATATCAAGGCTTGGGTGGGTAGGTGACAAGTTTATGCCTTACGATAATGACCTGGTGTTTGATGGAGAAAATGAATACAAGTATTTGTATGATGTGGTTTCTGAAAAAGGCGATTACAAAGAATGGATCCAATATATGAAGCCGTTAAGAAAAAATATATATTTTAGGTTGATGATGGCTGCAAGTTTCGCAAGTCCATTAATAGAAAAAACTGGGACATTGCCTTTCATATTTGGTTTTTGGGGAGGCACTGGTTCTGGGAAAACAGTTTCATTGATGGCTGCTATGTCAATATGGGGAAACCCCGCACCAGGTAAACTTACTAAAACTATGAATATGACACAAAACAGTATGATGGCAACAGCAGCTTTCCTTCATAATCTTCCCTTTGGGGCAGACGAATTACAGACAATAAAAAAGCTTGGGTATAATTACGACAGTTTAATTATGAAACTTACAGAGGGGATAGATAGAGGAAGAATGAGTTATGACAAAGTTAATGAAACTAAAACATGGAAATGCCCATTTTTATTCACAAGCGAAGAGCCTTGCACTAAATCTAATAGTGGAGGTGGAACAAAAAACAGAGTAATTGAAATTGAAGCAACAGAAAAAATACTGGATAACGGAAACGATGTAGTTAATTTTATTTGTGATAATTATGGGATGGCAGGAAAGGAATATATAAAAGCAATAAAGCAAGAAAATCTTCAAGATATGTTTAAAGATATAAATGGAAAGATTTTACAAGAATGTGAAACAACAGAAAAACAGGGAATGGCAATGGCTTTAATGTTGCTAGGTGATAAATTGGCGGTTAAACATATTTTTAAAGATGAGCCAGAGATAAAGTTAAACCAGATAAAGCCATTTTTAATGTCCAAAGATGAGGTTGATGCGTCTGAAAGGGCATACGAATGGTTTGTTGATTGGATAGCTCAAAACAACTCAAGGTTTGAGAAAGATGGTAATAATTTTGAGGTGTGGGGCAAAGTCGAAGATGCTTTTTGCATAATCAACAGATATGTTTTAATGAGCAATATGGATGAACAAGGGTATGACTTTACAGCTATCATTAATAAATGGAATAGAGATGGCAGACTTGAGAAAAATACTCAAGGTAAATTCACGCATCAAACAAAAGTGCATGGTATAAAGGGAAATTACATAAAAGTGAAAGTTACTCACGATGTAGTCCCTGACGAAGTTCCAGAAGATATGCCTTTTTAAGAGGTAAGACAAGGTAAGACATAGGTAAGACCTAAAAACATAGTGATAGCAATACTTTCAAGAACCGGGTCTTACCTCGTAAAAATTAGGTAAGACCCCTTTCAAATCAAGTGATACCAGCCCTTATATATACCTAAAATATATAAAGTCTTACCTAAAATATATAATTACATACATATGGAACCTCAAACTCAATTTCGTTTTTGTTCCTATATAAATAATACACCTTTTAGTTTTTAGGTAAGACGGTAAGACCCTATACTCGCAGAACGGTTATACGGTTTTTTTAGGTAAGACAATGGGTAAGACATAGGTAAGACAATGGAGGTGATCTTATTAAATTAAGGATTTATCAAAAAGATTTAATACATAGCGTAAAAAAAGAACTGGTAACGGGTAAGCGTTCAGTTTGTGTTGTTTTAGGTTGCGGTGGTGGCAAGTCTGTTGTCCAGGGGATGATTGCTAAATCTGCAACGGATAAAGGAAATAGAGTTTTGTTTTTAGTTCACAGAAAAGAATTATGTGAGCAGATAAGTAATACCTTTTCAATGTGTGGCGTTAATTTTGAATTGTGTGATGTGTCTATGGTTCAGACAGTAACAAAGCGCTTGGAGAAAATAAAAGAACCACAAATAATAATAACAGATGAAGCACACCACGCTTTAAGCAATACTTATATTAAGATATATGAACATTTTAATAATGCTTTAAAGCTTGGGTTCACTGCTACACCAATGAGGATGAATGAGGGTGGACTTGGGAAGGTATTTGATAGTTTAGTTGAAGGTGTTTCTACCGAATGGCTTATAAGGAATAACTTTTTAGCACCTTATAAGGCTTTTTCTTATAAATTGGCAGATGTTAAGGATTTAAAAGTTAAAAGAGGTGATTATGACATTGCCCAAGTTAATGAGTTGATGGAAAAAGCCAAAATATATGGTGACACTGTGAGTAATTACGAAAAAATAGCAAAAGGAAAAAAAACCATAGTTTACTGCTCTAGCATTAAAGCAAGTAAATCAACAGTACAAGAGTTTAAAAATAATGGCTATCTTGCAGAACATCTTGACGGAGAAACACCTAAAAAACAAAGACAGGAGGTAATTCAGAAGTTTAGGGATGGAAAAATAGATATATTAAGTAATGTTGACTTGTTTGGGGAGGGTAAACATCAAAGCCCTTGTGTAATGAAAATTGCATAGAACATTTAATGTTCCGATAAACTTCCTTAATTGCTGAAAACCCTTAAAGTCAATTAAACTACAACGTAAGAATGAAACAAGTCTATGCGTGAATGTTGCGAAAGCAGAAAAAATTAATTGAATGGTATAAGGTTAAATCCTAAGTATCAAAACAATAGGCAATCAGCATCGAAGCTCTTAATAGGAGAACGTTCAACGACTATCCCGAAAGGGAGTACACTCAAGCGAGTGGAAAATGGAAGCACCTTTTATGGTGAAGATATAGTCTGCTCTAATATGAAAATATTAGAAGTTCATAAGAGAACTGGCACGTAATTGCGAAACGTGTTGAACATTATATTGTATTCTGTCGAATTGTATTGCATTCTGTTGAATTGTATGGTATGCTATCAATATTAAAAATAAAAGTTGGAGGTATATCATATGAAAATCGGTGAAAGGTTTGGCAAATTAATAGTTTTAGATGTTTTGGGTGGGCGGAAAAGTTTGTTTAAATGTGATTGTGGAAATGAAAAGATGATACATAGGTATGACGTTTTGAAAGGTAAAACTACTTCTTGTGGGTGTTTGAGGAAAGAGAAGCAAAACGCCGAAAAGCATGGATTATCTAATCATAAAACATATGTAATGTTTAAAACAATGAAACAAAGATGTTACAACCCCAAAAATAAGGATTATAAAAATTATGGTTTGAGAGGCATCAAAATATGCGATGAATGGTTAAGTAACTTTTTGAACTTTTATAATTGGTCAATCGATAACGGTTGGCAAGATGGGAAAAGCATAGATAGAATTGACAATGATAAAGGTTATTATCCAGAGAATTGCAGATGGGTTGATATGAAAATTCAAGCAAATAATCACCGAAGAAATTCAATTATAAAATACAGGGGCGAGGAAAGAACTTTGCAGGAGTGGTCAGATTTAATCGGAATTGATAGAAACACAATCAAAACTAGGTTAAATTCAGGTTGGACTGTTGAGGACTCTTTTGAAATTAAGCCAATGCAAGGCAGAAATCAATATAAATAGGTTTGATGTTCCGGATTGCGAGTGCGTAATCTTACTTAGACCAACTAAATCATTAACCTTATATATTCAACAATCAATGAGGGCTATGAGATATAAGAAATCTAAAACCGCAATAATAATAGACCACGTTGGGAACATTTTTGAACATGGCTTCCCAGATGACAAAAGAGAGTGGAGTTTAAAAACTAAAAAAAGAAATAAAGGACCAGATATAAAGCTTAAAGTGTGTGACGGTTGCTATGCTTGTTTGCCATTAAACACAAAGATATGTCCTGAATGTGAGTATGAGTTTACGGTTGATGATGGTAACAATGAAGAAGAAACTGTAGTTGATGCAGAATTGGTTCAAATTGAAAGAAAAAATATGTTAAAGCTTGTTAAATACACTTATTATAAAAGGTTGTCTACTTTTGAGGAAATGAGAGAATTTCAACAAGCTAAAGGTTATAAATTTATGTGGGTTATACATAAGTGCCTTGAACAAAAAATAGAAATACCAGAAAAATATCACTATATGATAAGGAGGTATGTCGCAAATGACGGAGCATGACCTTCAAAATACTATAAGATTAGAACTTAGCAAGGCAGGATATGCGGTATTTAGGGCAAACGTTGGTAAAGTTAAAATGCAAGACGGAAGGTGGTTTGATACTGGACTTCCTAATGGTTTTTCTGATTTATTTGCCATAAAAGAAGGTAAGATTTATTTTATAGAAGTGAAAGTAGGAAAAAACAAGCCATCACCAGAACAGATAAACTTCATAGAGCAAATGAAAAAAAGAGGTTGTATTGCTGGCGTTGTTTGGGATATGGAGGACGTATGGAGCTTATTGAGTTAATGAATAGATACAAAAAAGCTGAAGCCTACTTTGGTAGAAAAGACATAAGCGACGAAGAAAAACTAAAACACCTTGATAGGTTAATCGAATTAGTCAAGGCTTGCGGG
>CAZTHU010000156.1:0-5386 GCA_964613575.1 uncultured Eubacteriales bacterium
CATTATTTTATAAATATCTTCACCTATTCCCTTTGGAATAGAACCCGCAAGTAAGACAAAACTGCTATCTTTTATCGACCGTTTAAATCTTTTTAAAAGCTCCACTTCATCTTTATACTCAACCTCAAATGTATAATCATTGTAGTGGCTATATGTATGTGGAGAATTCCCAATAATTTTCACATTGTTTCTTATCTCATTTTTAGTATAAATATAATTCGTAGTAACTGTATGCTCACGAACCATCTTTTCAAAAAACAACCCTTGCCTTCCACCAACAAAACCTATATTTTGCACATCTTCATTCCCGAGTCTTCGCAAATTTATAGCTGCAATCAAACCCTTCCCGCCTGGCGTGACCTTAACATCATCCTTTGAATTTAGGTCTCTATATACTTTTGCCTCATTGGTTTGTACAAAATACTCTCTATCTATTGCTGGATTAAGCGTTACTGTAGTTATCATACCTTCCCCCCATTAATTTCTAAATAGCAAGTTCAAGCGTTTGCTTTTTTCTAGAATCATTGCTTTTTAAATCTTTTTCAATCTTTAATTCTTTTGTAGCTTCATTTATATTATTTAATAACAAATAATCAAACTTTATCCTCTTAAGGGATGCCAAACAAAACCTTTTTCTCTTTAAAGCTTCGAAATATTCAGGTAATTGCTCACTATCATCTCTTTTTTCATCTAACTGTTTATCTATTACTTCCATAGTCTTTTTTAACATTTCTAGTTGTTTTGTTCTCTTTAGCATCAGTTCATTTATTTCCTCTGGCTTTACAATATTACTTAAACGTTCTTTAATAAGGTGCATGGACTTTAAGGTAATATAGTCTAATCCACTAAACAACTTCTCAACCCTTTGTGTCCCATAAATATTCGAATACTCTTGTTTATACTTTTTTATATTTAAAGCAAACCTATACCTTTTTTTCTCATTTAATTTTTCATCACTATAAAAACTTTTTCTGGCTGCAGGATTTAAAAACTTCATTTCCTCTTTAACAACTTCTTCTCTAACCTTTCTCTTTGTTCTTCCAAAAAAATCAAAACACATTTTAACTCCCCCTTTTTTCTAAATTAAATTTAATTCATCTACTAAAACTTTATATACAACATCTTTCCTCTCTATTATTATATCAATTTTATCCCTTACATCTTTTGTGTTAGATACAAGGTTTAATAACTCTCTAGTTGCATTTATGCATGTTGGATTTCCAACTGCTTGCAACATAGAAAAATCACCCGCCGTATCTCCATAAGCATAGCTTACATTTAAGTCTATATCATGTTTTTCAACAAAGTCTTTTAGCGCTTTTTCCTTGCTCTTACTATCCCACATAGGGACAAAGTCACCAGTATACTGACTTTCATTGTGGAAATAAAGTGTTCCTACGCTATCATCTATACCATATCTATTAGATATCTCCGTAACAAGTTCCTGAGGCCCTCCTGATATCGTTATTATTTTGTGGTTATTTTTCTTATGCCACATAATTCTATCCCTAGTAAATGTATATACCCTACCACCTTTTTCATCAATAATTTGCCTAGCTATAAATTGTATAATATATGGACTTATTTTTTTTATAGCACCTTTATAGATCTCACCAATTTCTATAATATAATCGTCATACGCACCTATTCTATTGTCATACTTAAAAAACTTAGGCTTTACCTCAGCATGCCAATACTCCGAACTTAAAATATCATACTTTATAAGCTTCTTAAACATCTCTGACATCAAACTATCCCTATAAAGTGTACCGTCCACATCAAAAAACGCCGCTACCTGTTGTTTAGCCATAAAAAAACACACCTCCATATGAGTGTTATTTAAAATCCAATTTGATAAAAAACACTTTAATATTTTCTCAACTTTTTTCATTATACACAAAGTATCTCAATTTTTCAACAAAGCACGAGAGTTTATTAAAGCTTCTCCTTTAACCTTTGTATTTTGTCTCTAATTGCCGCAGCCTTTTCAAATTCTAAAGCCTTGCTTTGTTTTGTCATCTCAGTCGTGAGCTGCTTAATCTGTTTTTGAATCTGTTTTTTATCGAAAACATTTATATCCTCATCTTGTTTTACTTTGTATTCAGACTTCCCTTCCGCTACTAAATCTAAATTTCTCACTTCTTCTTCTTTCACAGGATCTAAAACTTGCCTAACACTCTTTTTTATCG
Source organism: uncultured Eubacteriales bacterium (assembly GCA_964613575.1). Lineage (GTDB taxonomy): Bacteria > Bacillota > Clostridia > CAZTHU01 > CAZTHU01 > CAZTHU01. Next base: position 2,190 of record CAZTHU010000156.1, read on the forward strand.
AAACAGGCGTTATCCCAAACTTTTTATTGTGTTCTTCCTGAATCGTTCTTCTTCTATTTGTCTCTGATATAGCCCTTTGCATAGAAGGTGTAATAACATCCGCGTACATAATCACTTTACTTTCAAAGTTTCTTGCCGCACGCCCAATAGTTTGTATAAGTGAAGTTTCAGATCTTAAAAACCCCTCTTTATCAGCATCTAATATTGCCACAAATGCTACCTCCGGCAAGTCTAATCCTTCCCTTAAAAGGTTTATTCCAATTAAGACATCAAAAACACCAAGTCTCAATTCTCTAATAATTTGCATCCTCTCTATGGTATCAATGTCTGAATGAAGATACTTTACTTTCATATCAATCTCTGATAAATAATCCGTCAAATCCTCTGCCATCTTTTTGGTTAGAGTTGTAACAAGGGTTCTATAATTCTTACTAGTAACCTCCTTTATTTGTCCTATCAAATGATCTATTTGACCTTCAACAGGATAGACCTCAATATTAGGATCAATTAGCCCTGTCGGGCGAATTATTTGTTCTATAAACTTTGGAGAATTTTCTTTTTCATATTTACCAGGAGTAGCAGAAACATACATTATTTGATTTATTCGTTTTTCAAACTCATTAAATTTTAAAGGTCTATTATCAAAAGCAGAAGGTAGTCTAAAGCCGTAATCTACTAAAGACTCTTTCCTTGAGCGATCACCATTATACATGGCTCCAATTTGAGGTATTGTAACGTGTGACTCGTCAATAATAACCAAGTAATCCTCTGGGAAGTAATCCATCAAGGTAAATGGACTACTTCCTGGCGCTCTGCCACTAATATGCCTAGAATAATTTTCAATACCTTGACAAAAACCCACTTCTTGAAGCATCTCTATATCATACATTGTTCTTTGTTCTAAACGCTGCGCCTCAAGTTCTTTTCCTTCTTGTTTTAATTCTACTAGCCTTAACCTTAACTCTTCTTGTATAGAAGATAGCGCATTTTTCATTTTTTCACTAGTTGTTGCGTAGTGGGAAGCAGGGAAAATAGCAACATGTTCTCGCTTTCCTATAACTACACCAGTTAGCGGTTCAACCTCAGTAATCTTTTCAATCTCATCACCAAAAAACTCCACTCTTATTATTTTTTCAGAAGTATTAGCAGGAAAAATATCTAATACATCACCTTTTACCCTAAACTTTCCACGCTTAAAATCGATATCATTTCTTTCATACTGTATTTCTATTAACTTTCTAATAACATCATCCCTGTCCTTGATCATACCAGGTCTTAAAGATAACATAAGCTTAGTATAGTCATCAGGATCACCTAATCCATAAATACAAGACACACTTGCAACTATTATAACATCTCGCCTTTCAAATAACGCTGCAGTTGCGCTATGTCTAAATTTATCTATTTCTTCATTTATAGAAGAATCCTTCTCTATATAAGTATCCGTATTAGGTATATAAGCCTCAGGCTGATAATAGTCATAATAACTAACAAAGTATTCTACTATATTGTCAGGAAAAAACTCTTTAAACTCGCTACAAAGTTGCGCAGCTAAAGTCTTATTATGAGCTATAACAAGAGTTGGTCTTTGAGTTTTATCTATAACATTAGCCATTGTATAGGTCTTTCCAGAACCAGTTACCCCTAAAAGTGTTTGTGCCTTAACACCACTTTGAACACCTTTTACCATCGATTTAATAGCTTTTATTTGATCCCCTGCTGGATTAAACTCAGACTTTATAACAAACTTCTCCATAATATTCACCTCCAGCAAAATTATACCCCCTATAAAAGCTATACGTCAAGATACCACAAGCACTAACAAATCTATATCTAACTTATTGTTATTGTTCACAGCGGTTTAGCTAGAAAAACAACATCACGTAATTTACTCGATTCCTACCATCGCTAATACTCAAGCCTCTACAAACATAGAGGCACTCTGTGTACAGTAAACTTAAGATCTCTTCGAAATCAATTTATACTAGCACGAGCGATGCTACATCACATGGATAAGGTTTTCTAATCTTTCAGATGGAAATTAACCCCCACTTGAAAAACTACGGTTTATGTTTATGTTCGTCAAATAAAAAAACCTAAACTCCTTGGAATCGCCTTAAAGTTAAGGTTTCTCTTTCAATATTTTTCTTAGCTTAGATTAAAATCATCACTACTTAGGCAAACTTTGATCAAAATTATAATCATTATTACCTAGCCAAAAATGTGAATAAAAGAATCTTACTATTATAATCAGAATAATTATTATAACCCAAGCTATAATTGTGTATACTATAAGTTTGTTACCTTTTTTTCTTCTATCTGGCTTTCTTGATGACAATTTCTTTAAAATTGCCCCTATTCCCACACTTACTAATGCTGCCGCTGTCGACACTGCCCGAATTGCATTCAAAAGATCGTACATAAAAATTGCTCCAGAACAGCTTATAATATTATTTGCATTTACCCTAGTAACCATTGCAAGTAGAAAACTCACCGCAACAAAATAAATAACAAAATAAGCTCCCGCACACTTCCAGCTTGTTGATGATTCAATGTACGCTTTTAGAATTTTTTCGTTTAATTTTTCTTTAAGCATTTTATCCCTCTTTTTTTGACTAATTTACACAAAATAAATGTTATCTAAAAATAAACTTCCCATAATTTGAATCGCAAAGACTTCAGATTAACAACATTTAACAACATTATTTAACTCTTTCTAATTTAATTATAACATATAATTTTCCCCTTCCAAAGCTTTATGTATGCTTTTTTACGTTCTAACAATGGAAACACATAAAAAACCTCAACCCTTTTGCATCGACTTAAGGTTAAGGTTTTTTATTTAAATATTTTTTTACCTTAAATTAAAATTATTATCCTGGCAAACCTCCGTCAAAATCATCATCAATATCACCTAACTCAAAATACGTACCAAAGAATCTTAAGATTAGAAGTAATCCATTTATCATCACCCAAGCCCAAATGGAATTTGTTATAAGCTTATTTCCTGTTTCGATTCTGTCCGGCTTACCTAATGAAAACTTCTTCAAAAACGCTCCTGTTCCTACACCTACTAAAGCTGCCGCAGTTGAAACCGCCCTAATTGCATTTGCAAGATCGTTTATCATCTCTGCACCCGCTCCTATAAGATCGCCTGCCATTACCCTAGTCCCTGCAACAAATAGAAAACTTACTCC
>CAZTHU010000157.1:0-4018 GCA_964613575.1 uncultured Eubacteriales bacterium
AGTAACCAATTTCTTTGTAAAAAAAGATAGATTAAAAGAGTTTAAAACGAAATTCAAAGAAATTTGTGGGGAGGACTTCCTGTTGTTATCAAAACAAGAGGTCATAGAACAAAACTGGTTTGGCACTGGTGGTCCAAATTCTAAGTTTTATTCATGTTTGGGTGATTACGTTTCTATTGCTATTTCAGACAAAGCTATTTATGACAGAAAAAAACATGTAAAAGAAAAAGCTTTGCATGCAGGGATAACAGAAGATGAGGTTTTAGTACCGCTAATCATAATAGATAAAAAGATTGCTAAAAACGCTGAGTGACAAAACATTTAACTTTGGGTAAACATTGTTGGTAGAGAAAGAGAGGAGGATACATATGGCACGAAAAGTGGAAGTGATAAACTATACAGAAGATTGGAAATTGAATTTTTTAGAGGAAGCTAAGAATTTAAAGGAAATTCTTGGAGAGGAAATTATTGAAATTAATCACATTGGTAGCACTTCAATTCCAAAAATGCCTGCAAAGCCGATTGTTGACATTATTCTTGTGGTTGAGGATATTAATCGTGTGGATTTTTTTAATGACGTTTTTGTAAGAAATGGTTATATTGTAATGGGAGAATACGGGATATATCAAAGAAGGTTTTTTATAAAAGGAAGTATGGATGAAAGAACTCATCATATACATGTGTATGAGAAAGGTGATTCTAACATAATAAGACATCTTCTTTTTCGTGATTATATGATTGATAATCCTCAAAGAGCTATTGAATATGCACTATTAAAGAAAAAACTCAGTAAAGATTTTGTTTATGATATTGAAGGTTACATATCTGGAAAAAATGACTTTATTAAATCTGTCGAAAGTGATATTTGTAAATCTGCCTTAATTAGAGATGCTATATGTGAAGATGCTTCTTCAATATGCAAGGCTAATATTGTTACGTGGAAAGATGCTTATAAAGGAATAGTTAGCGATGGATATTTAAACTCACTAAAGGCAAGCGAATGGGAACAAAGATGGGAAGAGTCTATAATGCAGGGTAATACGAAGACAAAAGTAGTTGATTTGAAAGGGTATACTTTAGGTTTCGTATTCTTTGGTATTGATAAAGGTTCGGAAATTGGAGCTTCAGAAATATATGCATTTTATATTTCGCCAGTATATCAAAACAAGGGATTGGGAGAGAAGTTATTTAAAGAAGCCTATAAAGAATTAAAAAATGAAGGTTATCATACCTTGAAAATATGGACATTAAGAGATAATAAATATAGGGAATTCTATGAGAAACAGGGTGGCGTTTTAGCAGGAGAAAAAACAATAAAGATTGGAGAACAGCAGCTTATTGAAGTTTTATACAGATGGAATTTGAACTGATATTTTTATGGGAATCTCGTGATAGAAAAACATAGTAGTTTTATTAGTCGCAGTAGGGTTTTTTGACAATAATTTAGTGAAATCTAGTGATAGGATATTGTCAGCCGATAGTTATGGATACGCTATAAGATAAGTATACCAAAACAGTAAAAAATGATACGAGAGAAAGGCACCACTAATATGGTGTTTTTTTGTTTGTGATTTTAAAAGTGTACCACCAGTTAAAAAAGCAAACAATGATAGATTTTTGTTATAAAAGCCTAAAAGAGCTATACAATTTGTTTTTAGAGAGAATTACATTTTGGGAGTGTTTTAGGATTTGGAAAAAATGGTGGATTTGTTCTGAAGAATGTAGTAAAATTATGTGGTGGGAAAATTTTTCAAGGAAGAGATTTTATTAAGTGCACTTTTGAAATGGAGGGAGAGATTAGTCATGAAGTATACTTTGTTACATAAATATTTGCCAGAATTAGCTGAAAAAGAAACGAGAACAGTTACTTTGTTAGGTAAATCAGATGATGTTCCGAATATTAGTTTTGGGTTATTGGAAACGTACTGCGAAACACCGGGCTGTGATTGTAGACGTGTTATATTTAGTGTAATATCGAGTGAAACTATGCAACAAGTTGCGGTAATTAATTATGGGTGGGAAAGTAGAAAGTTTTACATTGAATGGATGGGAGATGATGAAAAAAGTGTTATTGATGAATTAAAAGGACCTTGTTTGAATATGTGTAGCTCACAAAGTGAGTATGCCATGGGGATTTTAGAGATTGTTAAGGATGTTTTAAAAGATAAAACTTATGTACAGAGAATAAAAAAACACTATGAATTATTTAAAAGAGAAGTAGATAAGAAACCTTAAAAAATTTAAGCACCTTGGGTTTTAGATTGTCGACGAGGTTAAATATATTTTTCATTTTCAAAGGTTTAATTCATTAATTGGTTTGATTTTAATAATATCAGATGGATTTTTTAATTTCTCAGTAAAAAAACTTTTTTTTACTGTACCTAAATTTCCATCCGTCCACAAAAGCCAATGCGAAAAAATTTTAGGTCTAGTTGGTTTTTCATAAAACTTTTCTGTTATTAGCATCTTCAAGATTTGTTTTTGCGAAAATGGAACAGATATCATATCATGATCTAATGCAGTTTTTCCATCATTGCTCATCATAATAAGCTGTGATGTCAAGCTCATTACCTCATTCCATTTTATGCGTTTGTTTTGTCTTTTTGAAATATGAATAGAACCATTAAAATCAAAAAGCTTCTCAAGTTTATTTTGGATCTGAGCAAAATTACCGTTGTAATATTCTTTTAACTGATTCTTTTCAATCAGACCAGACTTCATCATTGAGTATAAAACTGCCTCCCAACAATTTATATAGGCGTCATCTCTAAGAGTGTCAAGTTTATCATTCATCAGAAAATCCTTAAATTTTGAACCGTCTAAGTTTACCCAATTAAATTTTCCCTTTAACAAATAAATATTTAAAGCTAATTTGATGTCAGGTTTGTCTTTTAATTCAGCTGACTCCAAAACAACGTTCAAATTATCAGTTTTATGCTTCTCAAGACCTAGCTTATCTACCGCTACATTAATAACATTTTGTATAGAAACTGTCTTAGTTCTTAATGCATTTAAAAATTCATTAACTCGCTTATAATCTTTTATTTTATTAATAACAATATTATTTTCTAAATTAAACTGTTCTTTTGAGCATGACTTTTTAAATGCTAAATATACCAGCGCATCAGATATAATTTTTCTATTTTGCATAGACATCATGGATATTTTTTTTGAAGCATTCGCATCAAGAATATCTCTTATTTTATACCTCGTTTGCCTTATAATCTCTGTCAAAAAAATCCCCCCTAACAAATAAGATACTAACGAGCATTTTAAAGCTTACACTTTATATTCAAATATTATATCTATAAAAACTTTTCTTCATAAAAATATTACATAGTAATTATAACCACTTGGCACTGTTATGTCAATATTTGTGGCAATTTGTTAATTATGCATCATTTTTCCAGAAATTTCCGATCGAAACCTTAAAACTATACACTTTAAAATCATTCCAGGCTGTCCACTTCAAAAATTGAATTTGGATAAAAAAACGCGAACAAATTACCATATGGTAATTTGTTCGCGTAAGAAATTCAGGAAAATGTAAATATTCCAAAATTCTTTTAGTTGCTATTTATAAAACAGTTTGGTATAAAGAAAAATGGTTGATATATTTAAAGAAGTGTAGTAAAATAATGTTTAAAATTAAATTTTTTGCTATTATGCAAATTATGAAAACAAAGGAGGATTTTTAAAATGGATAAGAAAAAAATTAATTTAATTTTAACGATGATTTTAGTTTTTGCTATGGGAGTAGGAGCAAGAACGGTTAATGATTGGGTTAAAGTTGTTATTGCAAGAGATGTTCAAGTTAGTTTAAATGGTGAAGTTCAAAAGCTTAGATCAGTAAAGGGAGAAGAAATTCATCCTATTATCCATGAAGAAACATCTTATTTACCAGTTAGAGCGATTGCAGAATTAGCGGGTTTAGATGTTGATTGGGATGCTGAGAGTGGAACTGTTTTGTTAGGAAAGGAAGATGAGCCTAGGGAAGATGAGCCTAGGGAAGATGAGC
>CAZTHU010000157.1:4118-5327 GCA_964613575.1 uncultured Eubacteriales bacterium
GGAAGATGAGCCTAGGGAAGATGAGCCTAGGGAAGATGAGCTTTGGGAAGATGGTGTTCAAGATGAAGACGTGAATGAAGAAAAGTATTCCTTACCCAATTTGGAAGATGTTTATGAAGATATTAAAAGAGACTTAGAAAATGAAAAAATTGCAGATCTTTTTTATGATTACTTGGATACATTTAAGAAAGAAAGTGATATTGTTAGGCATGAAGAAGGGAAAGTTTTATTAAGCGTTAATGGTGTTGAATTATTAAGGGACGAATTTGATAAAGAAATGGAAGAAGCAAAGTTAATAGTAAAGCAACAATTTGCTATGCAAGGGCAAGAGGTTGATGAAAATTCAGAGGACTTTAAAAGCTATTTGGCAATGATAGAAGAGGATATAAAGGATAATTTCATTTATACTGAGCTTCAGAAACAGCTTTTGGAACAGGGAGATTATACTGTAACTGAGGATGAAATTGATTATGAGATTGAAGCATTTAAGAGTCAATTTGATAGTGAGGAAGATTTTGATGGATTTTTAGCAGCTCAAGATGTTTCTGTTAAAAGTTTAAGAGAGATTTTAGAAGGTCAGTTTCAGCAGAGGAAATTTGTTCAAGATATGGGCTTAGATTATGAAGTATCTGAACAAGAGGTAGAAGAAGCTTATGAGAAAATTTTGCAACTACAGTAAATGCATTTAGAAGACACAAAAGTTATTTTGAGGGAGCTAAGCGGGAGATTAGCTCCAGGTGTGTACTGAAAAGGCAGAGATTTTGGGTGTGAACCTTAAAATAAGATTTCTGTTTATAAGCATTTTAGTCAAATTTCAAAAGGTATTTAATTTCTAAAAAAATTCTACTATATAATATGGTAGAATTTTTTTAGAAGTGTACAATGTTAAATAGTTTTCTAGTGCAAAGTCATGATTAATTCACAAGTTTATATTTTATAGTTTAAAGTTAAAACTTTAAACTATAAAATTTTTGAAAGATTGGACATTTCTATTGCTGTAGTCGCGGCTTCATAACCCTTGTTCCCAGCTTTTGTACCAGCTCTTTCTATTGCTTGTTCTATTGTCTCAGTTGTAAGAATGCCAAAAATAACTGGTATGTCAGAATCTAAGGAAATTTTTGCAATTCCTTTTGATGTTTCTGCGCATACATAATCAAAATGGGGGGTTGAACCTCTTATTACTGCGCCTAAACAAATAATAGCATCAAA
>CAZTHU010000158.1:0-5238 GCA_964613575.1 uncultured Eubacteriales bacterium
GTAAAATGGGAATAATATTTTGCCGCTAAACCAAAATGACTTAAATTCTCGCTAGTGTACCTTGCCTTTTTCATAGATCTTAGCATAACAGTACTTAATATTCTCTCCTCTTTTGAACCCCTTAACTTTTCTAAAACCTGTTGCAAAGCTTTGGGGTGAATTTTATTTACTCCCTTCACAACGTGTCCTAAATTATAAGCAAATTGTATAAAATGATCTATTTTTTCAGAATCTGGCTCTTCATGGACCCTATATAAAAACGGCACATTTGCCCAATAGAAATGCTCTGATACTGTTTCATTACACACTAACATAAACTCTTCAATTATCCTATTTGCAATAGTTAACTCTCTCGTATTTATTTCTACTGGCTTTCCAAATTCGTCTAATTTTACCTTCGCCTCTTTGAAATCAAAGTCTATTGCACCTCTTTGTTCGCGCCGTTTCTTTAAAATTAAGGCAAGCTTTTTCATATCAAAGAAAGTCGCCTGAACAGAATTATATCTTTTCTTTAGGTTTTCATCATTCTCTTCTAATATTTTATAAACATCATCATAAGTCATTCTCTCATTTGTTCTAATTACACTTTCGTAAAATTCATGGTTTACAACATTACCATTTTCATCAATATCCATAAAAACTGTCATAGCAAATCTATCTACATGTGGATTCAAACTACAAATACCATTTGACAATTTTTGCGGAAGCATAGGAATAACTCTATCTACTAGATAAACACTAGTTCCTCTTTTTAACGCTTCTTTATCTAAAAAAGAATTTTCTTTTACATAATGTGAAACATCTGCAATATGAACTCCCAATCGATACCCAATATCATTTTTTTGTATAGAAACCGCATCATCTAAATCCTTTGCATCCTCACCATCTATTGTGACCATACATAAATCTCTTAAGTCCAACCTTTTTGTTCTTCCTCTCAAGGAGACTTTATCAGAAATAGTTTCTGCTTCTTTAATAACTTCTTTAGGAAAATCTTCTTTTAAGCTATATGCCTTTATAATCGCCTTTATATCTACCCCAACATCACCTTGTGCACCAAGAATCTCAAGGACTTTTCCCTGAGCATTTCTCCTAGAACTTGGCCATTTAGTTATTTCTACAACAACTTTATCTCCCGTTTTGGCACCGTTACAATCTTCCTTTGCAATAAAAATATCTCCAGTTAATCTTGAATTGTCTGGTACAACAAATGCAAAGTTCTTATTTTTCTCCAATACCCCAACCACTTGAGAATTGGCACGTTTTAATATTTTTGAAACTTCCCCTTCGCTTTTTTTATCTAAAAATTGACTTCTTAAAATCTTGACCATAACCTTATCATTATTCATTGCACCGTTTATAAAGTCCGCTGGTATAAAAACATCTGTGAGAGTTTCATCATCAGGTAGTAAGAATGCAAAGCCTCTTTCGCTAGCCCTAATTGTTCCTGTGATAAGATTCATCTTTTCTGGCAGACCGAATCTTCCTTTTTTTGTTTTAACAATTTTACCCTCTTCTATTAGTTCATCCAACAAAGTCTCAAAAACCCTTCTATCTTCTTTAGGAACATCTAAAACTACCTTTAATTCATCTAAAAGTAGTGGTTTATAAGCTTTATCTTTCATAAACGCTAATATTTTTTTTCTTTTTTCAGTCATATATCTCCTCTATTATTCTTTAAATTATTAAAAACTAATTATTTTTCTCTATTTATCTCTCTAGCAAAAGACTTTATCGCCTGGACAGAAATATCTACAAAATCATCCAAATTAACATCAACATTTTTACTTACTCTTATGTGATCCCTATTTTCGTGTTTGCAAAAACTCTGATCATTAATTTTATCTAAAATCACTTCTTTGGTAAGCTTTTCAACCTTACCTGAATACAACTCATCTGCACACACTAATGCAAGCGTTGCCATAGCATCCGCACTATATAAAACCTTATCTAATTTACGTTTTCTCTCAAGAGAATTATTATTGTTATGAGCCTTTATAGCATAAATTATGAAATCATCTGCCCCTAATCCTTCTAATATCTCTTCACTTATTGCACCATGTCTCTTTGAAACATCTTCACACCTTTCAGAGTCAATATCATGCAATAGACCTGTTAACCCCCATTTTTCTTCATCATCTTTAAAATGTTTAGCAAAAGCTCTCATAATAGCCTCAACCGCTAAAGAATGTCTTATTACAACCGGACTAGTAACCCTTAACTTTAACTCTTTCAAAGCTCTTTGTCTATCCATTATCAAACACTCCTATTCAATTTGTTTTTTAGCATATAAGATCGCTAAAGGAAAAAACAAGCACTTTTATTAATTAAAAAGAGCTTCATCACTCCTCCATCTTAACTAACCTTCTAGTTTTTGCAAAATACATTAATTCTAAATTAGTTCTTTTTATCCGATTACTACCATCACTAATGCTCCCACCTCTATAGGCTGAGAGGGACTTTTGTGTAAAGAATACTTAAGTTTCCTTCGAAATAAAGTTATTCTAGCATTCACAATGATACATCACATGGATAACGCCATCTAACATTTCTGTTTATACCGTACTTTGCGAAAAACTGTACCTTTTTAGATACATGGTAAAGGCTAATTTACATTAATCTCATCTTAACAAGGTATTTTTTACGTACAAACCACTACCCTTTAGAATGGCTTGTCTGCTGCCCATTATTATTTGCATGAGTATTTTTTCCACTATTATCATTAAATATTAGGTTTACTATCTTCATTGGCGTAATCGTTGAAATAGCATGTTTATAAACCAACTGTTGTTTACCTTCACTGTCCAACACAACTGTAAAATTATCAAAACCTTTAACCATTCCCCTTAACTGAAACCCATTAGTCAAATATATTGTAACGGGAATATGTTCTTTTCTTACTTGATTTAAAAAAACGTCCTGTAGGTTAATATTATTCTTGTTCACAAATAAATCCTCCCTTTTATGTTTTTACATATTTTACACTTTCCTATTGTATTAAATATCCTTGCTAGTTGCAAGATCATATTTTATATTTTGAATTATTTTTTCTTTTTCTAAATTATTTGTTGCATCAAACCACTTGGCATTATCTAACCTCTTAAACCATGTGTTTTGTCTCTTTGCATATCGTCTAGTAGCTTTTTTTATCATATCAACTGCCTCATTAAGGTTCACTTCTCCATTCATAAATGATAACATCTCTTTATACCCAATACCTTGCATAGGAACACAATACTTATCATAACCTAAATCAACTAGTTTTTCAACCTCTTTTAAAAGTCCTTCATCAAGCATTTTTTCTACTCTTAAATTAATTCTCTCATATAAAACTTGCCTATCAACATTTAGACCCATAATTATGAAATTATATTTCGGGCATTTATTTTTAGATAATTCATTATAATAAGAAATAGTGTTCCCAGTCACATGAAAAACTTCCAATGCCCTTATAATTCTTTTCGTATCATTCAAATGTAACTTCTGAGCTGTTTTAGCATCAACATTTTTAAGCCTATTATACAAGTACTCATTACCTTTATCTAAAGCTTCATCTTGCAGTTTTTTTCTATAAACTAAGTCTGAGTTTGTTTTAGAAAACTCTATATTATATATAAGTGAATTAATATAAAGACCAGTACCGCCTACCACAATTGGAGTTTTGCCTTTTTTTAATATTTGTTCTATATATTTATAAGCTATGGTTTTAAACTGGGCAACACTAAAATCACTAGAAGGCAATACTTCATCCATTAAATAATGTTTTATCCCTTCTCTTTCCTCGATTGTAGGTTTAGCTGTACCAATATCCATGTATTTATAAATTTGCATAGAATCTGCCGATATAATTTCACCGCTTAACTCTTTTGCTAAAGCAATTGACAGTTTTGTCTTTCCTGATGCCGTAGGTCCAACAATAACAATAACATTTTCCATATTAATCACACAATCCTTTTAAAAATCTTTTCTAATTCGTGCTTTTTTAGCATTAAAACTGTAGGTCTTCCATGAGGACAAGTATAGGGGTTCTCTAATTTTTCCAAATCATTTATAAGTGTTCTAACTTCAAGCTCACAAAGACTCTTATTAGCTTTTATAGCGCTTTTACACGCCATATTATAAAGTGCTTGTTCTATTACTTCTTTTGCATTTTTTTCTTTGTAATTATTCATTAAGAAATCTAATATCTCTAAAAACACTTTTTTCAGATCTGTATTTTCTTTTAATTCAAAAGGTACAGATCTTATCAGAAAATAATTTTGTCCAAAGTCATCCATTACAAAGCCTACTGACTTAAAAACATCAAATTTATCCTTTAAAAATAAAGCTTCGTTTGCTGTTAACTCTATACTCAGAGGCTCTATCAGCATTTGTTCCATAGCCTCACTATTATAATATTTCTCCTTCAATCTTTCGAACATAATTCTTTCATGAGCCGCATGCTGATCTATTAAGATGGTCTCTTTTTCTTGTTCTACAACTATATATGTTTTAAAGATTTGTCCTATATAGGTGTAATTTGGGTTAAATATTTTCCAGTTTGTTTTCTCTGTAATAGACCTTTGCGCATAAATAAATCCACCTTTTGCTTTTTTCTCTTGTTCTACTGCATAGTGCATATCTGGCTTATTATTAACACTTGTATTCGTATTTTTGCTTGCATTTGTATTTATACTTGCATTTACATTTGTATTTATATTCTGATTTTCTTTTAGGCCCTCTGATTCTTTTGTTTTTTTTGTTTCTTCTATAAAAGACTCTATATACTCTTCATTACCTTTATTAACTTCGTTTTTTTTGTCTTCTTCATTACTTTTATCCCATTTGTTCCAAACATCCAAATTTTCTTGTTTACCTTCATTTCCCTTAATCATAGCATTATCTTCCAAGCCATTTATTTGAGCTTTTTTTGAATCCTTTGTTTCATAAAGCCTATCATCTTCGTTTTCAATATTGCCTGCCTTTTTGTCCACTTGCTTTTTTGTTACAAAGCTACCTAAACGTGACACTTGATTGTCAACTTGAAAATTCTCTGTTGCATAAGCATTATTTTTCGTTTGCACGGTTTCATCGTTTTTTCCTGACGTAACAACATCTTCTTTGGATATTCCACTAGAAAAGCTACTTACAGTATTTTCCTTTATACGATTTAGCGCAAAAAAATCCCTATTAGTCTTTTCCCTCTCTTGTGTTCTCGAATAATCTGCTTTAGATAACGCATTATTTATTCCACTATAC
>CAZTHU010000159.1:0-2143 GCA_964613575.1 uncultured Eubacteriales bacterium
TTTTTGAATTTGCTCCCAAAGCATCATTTGTTGCAACAGATATCACTACTGGTTTTTGATTTCTTAAATGTGCTTTTACTGCCATAGTAACCGGAGTATCTGTAATTCCATTTGCAATTTTAGACAGTGTATTACCCGTACATGGAGCAATTACCATCAGATCAAGATAAGACTTAGGTCCAATTGGTTCTGCACTAACAATTGAGTCTATAACGCTTTTACCCGTAATTTTTTCGATTTCTTCCAAAAAATCTTTTGCCTTGCCAAATCTTGTATCATGACTTTTCACTGAATTTGAAACGATAGGAAAAATTTCAGCTCCCTCATCGATTAGGCTTTTAACACTTATAAAAGAATCCCTTAAGGTACAAAATGATCCAGTAAACGAAAACCCTATTTTCAAACCTGCAAGTTGCATGGCTATCCCCCCATTTCTTTTAAAACATTTAAAATAGTATCCCTTATAATTGTAGCGGATGTCTCCGGTGCAATCTTCCCAGGTAGAGACAGCGCCCAAACTGTCCTTATCCCGATCTTTTTGGCCTCTTCAAAATCTACCCCACCTGGTTTAGATGCCAAATCTATTACCAATACATCCTTTGGCATTATAGAAAGCACCTCTTTGTCTAAAATTTTAGCTGGAACAGTATTAAATATTACCTTCGTATTAGCTAAACTTATCTTTAATAAATCATAATCAATCACTTTAATTCCAAAGGCTTTAGCATAAGCATTGTGACTTGGATTCCTACTTACAACACAAACATTTGCACCTAAGCCTTTTAACATGCTACAAAGTACCTTTCCAATCCTACCATACCCTAAGACTATTATATTTTCATCGTTTAAGGTAACAAATGTCTCCTTTAATGCAATACCAATAGCACCCTCAGCTGTAGGTATTGCATTTAAAATAGCAAAATCATCCCTTTTTAAAATATCAACAACATGTATGTTAAAGCATCTAGCAAATTCGTTAATGTTGTCATCTATTTTACCACCAATAACCACAGCACCCTTCGGAATCGCCTTGAAAAAATCACTTAGTAAAACATTACTTTCGCATAATGGGGTATTAAGCGTCTTAGCATCATTGGAAAAGGGTATTGATGTAATAATAAAATCTACATCTTTAACAGCCATGTCAAGTGATGCACTTCCCATATCGCCTAATCCAAAACTCTTGACCTCATATCCTTTATCCTTCAAAAGCTCTACTAATCGTTTATTTCTAAAATCCCCACCAACAACCGCAAACTTTTTCACACCCATAATCCGCCTCCAAAATATTTTCTACTAATAACAATATGCAAAAAAAAGTATTAAGGTTCACCTTTCACTAAAAACAAACAAATAAGGGAATGACTTTTGTTTAAGTGCACATACACATCAAAACTAAAGTCATTCCCTTATTTTCACGTTTATTTTTTTATCTAATAACGGTTATAAGCAATAAAGCCATCAAAAAACAGTATAATGAAAAATAAATTAGCCTTCCCTTTTTAAGAAAGTTTATAAGCCACACTATTCCTATTATCGAAAACACAAAACTACTAATAAAGCCTACAATCAACGCACTTAATCCAATATCTGAAAGCATATTATCCCCTATACTTATCATCTCAACAAGCGATACTCCTAATATTACAGGTATAGACATCAAAAATGAATACCTAACAGCCATATCTCTTGATAACCCAGACCAAAGACCTGCAATAAGCGTAGTTCCCGACCTTGAAAGCCCTGGAATTACAGCTAAAGCTTGCGCTAAGCCAACAATCACACTATCTTTATACCTCATATCTTCTTTATCTCTAACACCATATTTTTTAAATCTTTCTATTATTATTAAAAACACACCTGTAATAGTTAACGTAAGTGCCATGACAGCAGAAGTAGTCATATAGTCTTCCACAAAATCCTTTACTAAAAAAGCTATAGTAGACGTTATAAGGGTTGCAATTATAATATAAACTCCTAAGTAAAAATCCCCCCTATGCTCCTTTGTTCTTTTTGAAACATAGTAGAAAAAACCCTTAACAACATTAATAAGATCCTTATAAAAATATATCATAACAGCTAAAACTGAAGGGAAGTGTAAGAATATCTCTAAACTTAAACCATGTGCACTTCTAAATTCTTC